>JAIKXV010000055.1 GCA_024683935.1 Lachnospiraceae bacterium
AGATTATTCTTTATCATCTCAGATCTCTGAAGCGTTCCGCTGACCAGGGATTCCATATTCTTGTTAAAGCTGTCCTCAAAATTGATGACCACCCTGTCAAAATTGATGAGGGCCGTTACGGTAAGGGTCAGATCCGCCACAAATACGGCAAGGAAGATAAGGGACAGTATTTCCGTCAGGAATTCATTTAAAGGATAGACCAGTCCCTCCGCAAAGGGAACAATAAATTTGACGGTAAACATTCCCGCCACTCCGAATCCGAAGCTTGAAAAAAGACAGACCCTGCCGTTCAGGTTGAAAGGATAATCGCTGTAATCCCACCACACAGCATGGAACATTTTTTCAAGGAGCCACGAGGTACCGTATTCCAGAAAAACACTTCCCACGGCGGAAAAAATAAAGATTTTGAGATATGAAAGATCATAGCGGTAGAGCTCCGCGAGATCCGTGAGCAGGGTCATAATAAGAGCCCCCACACCGTAAATAGGACAGACGGGTCCGTAAAGGAAGCTCCGTTTGTCCCACTTCGCTGTTTTTATTACACAGAATAAACACTCATATATCCAGCCCATAAAGCTGTAGAGCATAAAAAGACAGATATAACGTCCAAGGATCATAGATTCCTACCTCAGAAACAGAGACTCAAACAGAGAAACACATTTATCCGCAACGCATACTATCCAGGCCTCACGGCTTCTTGGAAGCCTCGTAATGTTTAGCGGCCACATATGACAGTGTACAACATGCTTTACCTTATCATTTACCCCGAAAACGGTCTCGGCATTTTTTATTGCCCTGTCGGCGTGGATAAATCCGTGCCAGTCATGGGTTCCGTTGTCCTTCTCATGCCAGTCATAAAGATAAAAATCATGGAGCATGGCTCCCTTAAGAAGGGTCTCCGTATCTGCCCTTAAGCCCAGTCTCTTATTCAGAAGATAGGACAGTCTGGTAACATTTTCACAGTGCCGGTAAGTGGACACCTTTCCGTGCTGGACGAACTTTTTCATGTTCTGAACCCGCTCGTTCTCTTTTATCCCGGAAAGTATCCTGTCTATCTCCTTCTGTTCGGATCTGTTTAACCCTTTAAATAACCCCTTCTTCATCCTTATTTTATTGGGATCAAAGCTTACCCCTTGCGATTATTTCCCCGTCAGACGGGTACTCCTGTACACCGAAGCTCTCATAAATGCAGCTTCTCGCTTCCATAAGATCCGAAAAATCTCCTGCGTGTATCATCTGGGCTACGATATTTCCTATTCCGGTGGCTTCTCCGGGGCCCGCGATCACGGTCCTGTCGGTCTTCCTTGCGGTAAGGCTGTTTATGAACGGATTCATGGAGCCGCCTCCCACGATGTGTATACTCTTAAAGTTTCTTCCGACGATCTCCTCTATCTCGTGTATGGTCCTGCCGTAAGCGTCCACCAGACTCTGGTATACCACGCTTGCTACCTCGTCTATGCCATCCGGCACCTTCTGTCCGGTCTTTTCGCAGTATGCACGGATCTCATCCGTCATATTTTCCGGGGCAAGGAAGCAGTCGTCATCCACATTTACCCTTGAAGGAAAGTCAAGCTTTGAATATGCCATTTTGCTGAGCTCGTCCCAGCTGTATCTGTCACCGGTCTCATGACGGACCTGCTGTATCATCCAGAGACCCATGATATTCTTTAAGAACCTGTAACGGTGGTCATAGCCCCCTTCATTAGTGAGATTTGCCTTCTGGCTTTCCGGCGTGCAGATCGCTTCCCTGTTTTCCACTCCCATAAGGGACCAGGTTCCCGAACTGATGTAGAGATTATCCTTCTCATCCGTAGTCGGAACGCTCATTACTGCGGAGGCGGTATCATGGCTTGCAGCCTTTATAACGGTACAGTCAAAGCCCACCTCTTCCTGTATTTCCTTCTTCAGGGAACCCACAACTGTTCCGGGCATTTTTAATTCCTTAAAAATTGACTTCTTAAATCCAAGCTTTTCAATAAGCTCATAATCCCACTGGAAAGTCTTCGGATCTACCAGATTGCTGGTACTGGCTTCCGTATATTCACTCATGGCAACGCCGGTTAAGAGGTACTGGAAATAGTCCGGGAGCATGAGCAGTGTCTCGGCCTTTTCCATTATTTCCGGCTCATTCTTTTTTATTGCCATTAACTGGTAAATTGTATTGAAAATGGCTTTCTGTATTCCCGTGCGGGCATACAGTTCCTTTTCCGGTATTATCTTATAGACCTCTTCATCCATCCCCTTTGTCCGGGAGTCCCTGTAACTGACGGTATCTCCCAGAAGATTTCCGTCCTTATCCAGAAGCACGAAGTCCACTCCCCAGGTGTCTATACCTAGAAAATCCGGTTTTTCTCCGGCTTCCGCACATTTTTTTAGCCCGGCCTTTATCTCCCCGAAAAGATAGGGAAGATCCCAGCAGAGATGTCCGTTCCTCTTTTTCGGGCCGTTATCAAAGCGGTGGATTTCCTTAAGGACGATCTTACCGTTCTCCTTTGTGCCTATTATATGCCTTCCGCTGGATGCTCCGAAATCAATAGCAAGATATCTGTTCATAATGAAGATGCCGCTCCTTTCAGTTTTCATTCTCCGGATAAATACACTTTATCCCGGTTCTCTTAAATAGATCAAGCCACTTTTCCGCAGGCTTTTCATCAGTAACCACTATGTCAGCTCTTTCCATGTCGCAGATCTTGGAAAAGGCAACCGTGTCGAATTTGGAATGGTCCACTGCCAGAATGTGTTCCTTTGAATTATCGAGCATTGCGCGCTTTGCTTCACAGAAAAGCTCATTCCCGTCGGTTATTCCTTTTACGGTATCCATGCCCTTGCAGCTCATAATAGCCTTATCCGCGTTAAACGCGCTGATGCCCTCTATGGCCCTCGGCCCCGTCAGTGCAAGATACCCTTCCTTCATTGTACCCCCTGAACATATCACGTTCCAGCTTTCTACATCGGAAAGTTCTATCATGACCTCCAGTGAATTGGTAATGACCGTAAGCCTCTGCTTTTCCCTCAGCGCCTTGGCGATAAATACGGACGTGGTGGAGGGATCAAGGGTAATATGATCACCGTTTTCGATAAGGCCTGCGATAAGCTCCGCTATCTTCTGCTTTCCCGGAATATTCCTTTTCTTTCTCACGTTAAAAGGAAGGTCTATCGCGGAATTCTCCATGATAACGGCTCCGCCATAGCTTTTCTTTGCAAGGCCTTCTTTGTCCAGCCTGTCAAGGTCACGTCTTATCGTTTCCTCGGAAACCTCAAAAGACCTGGCAAGCTCGGCGACAACCACACGTCTGTTGATCTGCAGTTCTTCCAGTATTCTGTTCCGGCGTTCAAGTGCAAGCATTATTTACAATACCTTTTTACATATCTGCTCATCGGGATGCGGTATCACTGAGGAATCAAGGAACATTCCCCGGTCCGCTATCCTTTCCCTGGCGGTTTCGATAGCAGAAGTAACAGCTGCCACCTCTCCTGTCAGGAACATATATGATTTTCCGCACATTCC
>JAIKXV010000062.1 GCA_024683935.1 Lachnospiraceae bacterium
TATGGTGAGCACCTTCTGCCCCCAGTTATCGATAACCCTTGCTCCGGCAGCACCTCCCATTGTGCATCCAAAGCTTACGAGAAAAGGCATGACTGACTTTCCCTGAAGACCCAGTTTCCCCATCGTATTATCAAAAACATAAGAGATGCGCGCCATTACCCCCACTTCTTCAAGAAGTCCGAAAACCAGCGTAACTCCAAATACAAATCCAAGCATTTTTATGATGTATCCTAAGGATTGAATAAAGACATCACATATGAGTCCCATCACAAACGCGGGACATCCCACTGAAATTAAAGCGTCCGATACTAAGTTCTTTAATATATCCACTACAGAGCCAAGCGCCATTATAGGCAATGCAGGAATGAATGAAGCCAGCAGACCGAGTATTATCGTCAGAACAACCGCCGGTTTCCCCCAAACCCTGTGAGTATATATCCTGTCCAGTTTTCCGAGTTTAACACCGGTCTGTGTTCTGTTCACCGTGCCTTCAAGCAGCTGATCTATCCATTTGAATTTGCATTCACCCGTGGCTATTGCACCGCCGGACTCTTTGCTCAGGCTTTCTATTTTAGATGCCCCGGCTTCAGACATTGATTCCTTCAGTTTTGCATACACAACTCTGTCGCTTTCGAGGTATTTCACTGTCAGCCACATCGGCGTATAGCCTGATATTCCGCTGCTTTCTATCTGATCCTTAATGCCGCTGTAGCCTTCGATCCTTTTATATTCTTCTTCAAGGGCAGATACATTTATCTGACTCTTTTCTTTTATTGCACGCTCCAGTGTTGAATAGAACCTGTCATACGCTTTTGTATCCGTAGCTGAAAATATCATCACCGGTATACCCAGTTTCTCTTCAAGTGCTGACACATCTATATTCTTTCCCTGCTCTTTTGCAACATCTTCCATATTGAGTACAAGAAAACATGGTGCCGGTATGCCGGCATAATCGGCCAGCATAAAAAGGCTTCTTTCAAGCTGGGAACTGTCCGCAAGAATGCAAACAACATCAGCCTGACCTGATACAATAAAGTCCCTTGTTATGATCTCTTCATCAGAATTGGCCGATAAGCTGTAAGACCCCGGAAGATCAGCCACCTCATAGGTATCACCGTTATAAGCAAATGATCCTTCCTTCTTTTCAACCGTCTTCCCCGGCCAGTTCCCGACATGCTGTTTCAGACCTGTAAGTGCGTTAAAAAGCGTAGATTTCCCGGAATTTGGCTGCCCCAGCAGCGCTATCGTTGCCGCGCTCATGCACTCACCTCCTCTACTTCCACGCCGTCACACTCGCTCCTTCCCAGACTGATCATTGTATCTCTCGAATAAAGCAGGACAGGCCGGTTTTTGTCATTTTTGATAATGCTTATCCTGCACCCCGGCGTAAGACCTATAGAAGTTATCCTCCCGATAAATCTTGAATCTCCTTTCAAATTCTTTACCACAGCTTCCGATTTCTCTTTCAGTTCACTTAGTTTCATTTGCTCTCTCCTTTTCAAGTTAGCCTACGCTAACCTAGCCTCATTTTTTTACTCCGCTCTTTGCGGAGTAGATTAAATAGATGTCCCACTATGTTTTATGTTAGTATTAACTAACCAGAAATATTACTACTTGTCTTCAAAAAAATCAACTCCAATTTTCGTTTCTTTATCTCCTCCCCCTTTTCTTCCAGTAAATAATTATCACAATAGATGCACCTTTCCCTGTGATCGTTCCAGTTTTTACGATAAGCATCATAAAGCTCTTTTCTTTTGTTGTTGAGTATCAATATCTGACCCCAAAGGTTCTTTCATTATCATCAAGAGGTATTTCCTGTTTTTCAACCCTCTCGACTTCTATAAATCTGCGCTGTGATATAAGACTGAACCATTGATCTATGGATGTCCTGTCTCCCTGTATCTCAACGGTCACGCTTCCGTCATATTCATTCCTGACCCATCCGGTAAGTCTCAGTGTCTCTGCCAGATAATGGGCTGAATACCGGAAGCCCACTCCCTGGACACGTCCGTAGAATACTGCTGATATCCTTATTCTGTTTTCAAATTCTGTAGTACCCATAAACTCCATCAAAGCTACTGATCAGTACTTCATGTATATATCCTGGAGCCGGCTCTTATCCACACCGCAGACTAATGCCAGCCTCAGCAGGATTGCTGCTTTCTGAGGTGAAAGATTTTCCGGAAAATGTCCTGATGACCATTCTACTGACAGGAATAATTCCTCCAGCTCCTCTTTTGAAAAATCATGTGTACCCCTGTATTCTATTCCCATATCAGTCCCTTTCCTCAAGTTATTCTGCTGAAAATCCCCCAATTTCATACTGCTTCTACATATCCTATCTCGGTATAGATCATCCCATTTTTCCCCCGATCTGACCGCATAAGAGAAATGTCTTCAACCTTCATCTCCTCATCGGGAAGGTATATCTTAAACGAATCGGAATTCCCGGTAAAGGATGCTTTCCTGAGCACCGTAATGTGCGGCGAAAAACGCTTCCTGTCAAAAGGGATTCCTTTATCTGATAGAGAATGACGTATTGTCTTTACCAGCTTCTTTAGTTC
>JAIKXV010000065.1 GCA_024683935.1 Lachnospiraceae bacterium
TCTTTTACCTTTTTTATGCAGGACATTATGATCTCAAGACCCTGACGGATATCCTTTCTGTCCAGGAATTCGCATCTTATATTATCCATCCACCAGCTTAAGAGCGGCACTTTTTTTAATTCCCTTTTTGCGATATAGCCCGTGGGACGGAAGACTCTGGACCCGGTCGCCACTATGTCAAAATAACTTCTGTGGTTTCCAACATAGAGAACGGGTTCATCACGCGGTATCTTTTCTTCCCCGATCACCGTGACCTTTGTTCCCGCAAGGAACAGCAGTATCTTAAATGCATATCGGATAAGATACATGGATGCCATATCCTTTGCGTGACTGTTGAAAACACCGATAACCGAAATAACAATACCCACGGGGATCATCAGTATCAAAAAGAGCACCACAAAGGTGATGCAGAGTACTATTCTTATCATCAGAATACCTTTCTTCCGGAAGCTATTGTGTGTAAGATCCTGCCCGGCAGGGTCTGCCCTTTAAATGGTGAATTATCTGACCTGCTGCGAAAACTGCTGTAAGTCGTATTTTCTTTGGTATCAAAAATTACTATATCCGCGGGAGCTCCTTCTCTAAGGTGTCCGGCATTGAGTCCGTATGCTTTCGCGGGATTAACGCTCATCAGCGTTATCAGCTCCTTTAAGCTCAGGTGTCCCGGATCTACGAGATTCTTCAACCCGAGGGAAAAGGCTGTTTCAAGCCCTGTGATGCCGCTCATACAATCCGGGAGTTCCTTTTCTTTATCGGATTTTGTGTGCGGCGCGTGGTCTGTCGCGATCAGATCCATCGTTCCGTCTTTAAGGCCTTCGATCAACGCAAGCCTGTCCTCTTCCGTTCTGAGAGGCGGATTTATCTTTGCAAGTGCGCCGTATTCCATGACGGCTTCTTCCGTAAGGGAAAAATGATTCGGAGTCACCTCCGCATGAATAAGGTCATTTCCGTCCCTTTTCTTTGCGGCTCTTATGAGCTCAACGCTTTCCTTTGCGCTTACATGCTGGATGTCGATCCTGCATCCGGTTTCAAGTGCCAGTTCCAGATCCCTTTTTACCATGCATATCTCGGCATCCCTGTGTGCGCCTTTTATTCCCAGTTTTTCCGAGACCTTTCCTTCATTTATACCGGCAACACCGATAAATGCCGGATCTTCCTCATGAAAGCTTAGGATAGTATCCAGGGTCTTTGCTTTCTCCATGGCTGCTTTCAGTAATACTTCATCCGTTATGGGCGAACCGTCATCGGTGAAGCCCGCTGCCCCGGCCGCGATCAGCGCGTCAAAATCCGTAAGGGCCGCACCTTTCCGTTCCTTTGTGACAGATGCGCACTGAAGTACGTGAACCGCTTCCAAAGAAGCCTTTGAAAGTATTTCATTAAGAGTTCCGGTATTATCGACGGCGGGCAGGGTATTTGCCATACACACCACAGTTGTATATCCCCCGGCGGCAGCTGCTGCCGCACCGGTATGGATATCCTCTTTTTCGGTCTGTCCCGGATCACGGAAATGGCTGTGCACATCGACAAAACCCGGAGCCGCATATGCACCCTTTGCATCTATTATCTCCGTGCTGTCCGGCACCGCTTCAATGCTGCCCGCTATCCGGTCTACCAGTCCGTCCTTTATCAAAATATCCCCGGATAGGAAGAGACCGTCCCCGGGAGATATTATCTGAGCATTCTTTATCAGCGTATCGGATTTATTCATAGACAGGATTATAGCGGATTTTTCTTATTATGTAAAAAGCAAAAGAATCGACATCGTTTTGAGTTGACATTGTATGCCATTAATGGCATAATTATGGCATACCAAATTATGCCAACAGAAAGGTGTGCTATGACCATCGAGGAAATGAAGATCATGAAGGCCGGGCTGGGACTTTCCAATGAGGATCTTGCAAGGTTTTCAGGTGTGCCCTTCAGCACCATCCAGAAGATCTTTTCCGGCAAGACCCCGTCGCCAAGGCTAAGTACCATCCTTGCCCTGGAGGAGGGACTGGAAACTGCTTCCCGCAACCGAAAATACTTAGACCGGAGCATGTTCGCGGAAGCTGAAGTCTCATATTCCGCGGAAGAAAAAAAGGGGTATACGCTGGATGATTATTACGCCCTTCCCGAGGAGAGGAGGGTAGAGCTGATCGACGGGGAATTCTATGATATGGCTGCCCCATCTGTCACCCACCAGATCATTCTCGGTGAACTGTATCTCCGGTTCAGGGCTTGTGTTGATGCATATGACGGGGACTGCCGGGTATTGCTTTCACCCTGCGACGTACA
>JAIKXV010000097.1 GCA_024683935.1 Lachnospiraceae bacterium
TCTTCCTCTTCCTTTTCGATAAGATTCCAGGAGGCAGTAAGTGTAAGATCGGACAATACGGGGGTGCTGAAATCAAACGGGGTATTCCCGTCATTCAAATACCAGTAATTAAATTCATACCCGTCTCTTTCGGGAGTGTCCGGCTCTAAAGTTGTTTCACCCTCCGTGAGTCTCTGAGGGGAAACGGGTGTACCTCCGTTTGGATCAAAGACCACTATATATACAGCCGGTTCTTTTTTCTTCTTAAACAACGCCTGGATGATAGTATCGTTCCTGATCTCCAGGCCGGGTATACGATAATCGGATATTTCACTTCCGGAAAGATCCAGAGGCTCGCCATTGACAGTTAGTTTATCAATGACATATGTATTTTCATCCGGATCCTCAGCGCCGTTCCTTGTTCCGTTGGAGTTTACTTCAAGTTCCACAAGGCTCCCCAGGCTGACTGAAACCGAAGCCGGATTATCGCCGCAGTAAGCGGCAGGACCTTTATGTTCAGCACCATCCTTATCCATATAGCGCAGCAACCTGACGGAGCCGGTCCCTACAGGCGCGCCGGCAGCACATACTGATACGCATACAGGCGGGATTGGCAATTCTTTTTCAAAATATTCGATGATCTCTTCCATGAATTTCAGGTTGCCACTAAGATCATACCATTTGCCACCAGTTCCCGTATACAGAGGGGCATAATGGGTGGCATGTGCTCCGCTGGGGGTAACCACACTTGCTTGTATATTGAGTTTTGCAAACTCTGTGATCACCTCTGACATATCCGGGATATTAGCTGCATGATTTCTACCCCAAGCGTAGTCATCAGTGATCAGAAATACAAACTTCTGGGCATCTGATCTCCATTCAAACCCGTCTTCATCGGCTACGCCGTCATCTGCTTTATACAGCTTTGCCAAAGCCTCGGTAGGTGTTTCGCCTCCGTCCCCGGTTCCTCCGGATATTCCGTGTGAGACCAGATCGTCGAGTTTGGCAGATAGCATATCGCCATCGTCAATATCCGCGGTTTTAACAAACCAGTAACTGCCATCATCCCTTTTATGAAAGGTTGAATAATATGGTGACCTTTCAGCAATATCCTTATAATCAATTAGGGCAATCCTCGGATCAATGCCGACCCCCGCATCTGATGTCTCGGATATTCTTCGGTTGTAATTATAAAGCTGATCCAGGAAGGATTTAATATTATCCTTCACCGCGCCGATCTCTTCAGTCATTGAACCGGTAGTGTCCATTACAAATACAATGTCGACAGGAGCACGCTTTAAAATCGTGATCGCATCCCCGTCATCTGAATATGCATTTACATGGAAAACAGACAGGCAGAGCACTATTGACAGCAGCAGTGCCAGTCTCATCCTGAACTTCTTCATTTCTTTCCTTTTCCCCCTCGCATACTGTTCTGAGGGCTGTGCTTATAATTCCCGTCCCGCCATGAATCATGCCCGATACAGGGCGGATATGAAATATCGTCCAAATTATGCAGAAAACAGATGAAACGCCATACCAATCTGATGCTGGTATGGCGTTCCCGGTATTATCTGTACAGTGACCTTGCCATGTTCTCTATGTTGACAGCCATGCCTTTGATATCTTCGATCGTATCGTTTATTTCGTTCATGCTCGTGCTCTGGCCCGTTACCGAATTGCTGATGTCATTGATGCCCTCTATCATGCTCTTTATGGAGGTGTTCATTTCACCAAGGATCCTGGATATGTTGCTGGTGGTATCGGCTGTTGATGTAGCAAGGGACTGGACTTCGCTGGCGACAACTGCGAAGCCGCGTCCCGCCTCGCCGGCCCGCGCCGCCTCTATGGAGGCGTTGAGCGAGAGGAGATTTGTCTGGGATGCTATACGTTCTATGATCTTGATGATCTCCATCGAATCATCCACTGATTTTTCAATGGTCTCGGACTCCTGTGCAATGCCGGCCTGCTTTTGAGCCACCTGCTGCATCTTGGAGGAGGCTTCTCTTATGACATTTGCAACATCTTCAATATTCTTGTTCAGACTCTCGATCTCAGGCGCCAGCCTTGTCTCAAAATCTTCCTCGTGAGACTTTTCTTCTGAAATATCAAGTATGGTACCGGCTGCCATAACAGGTTTCCCGGACTCCCATACAACATAGCTTGAGGCCCTGACCCATACATAATGGCCGTCTTTGTGCCTGATTCGGTACTCCATATCAAATACGGTCTGGCCCGAAGCGTCAGCCATCTGTTTTGCCATTGCCTCGGATGCTCCCGGCACATCATCGGGATGTATCTTAGTGATCCAGGCTTCCATCACATCAGGAAACTCCGGGCTGCCGGGGGTGTAGCCTAAGATCTTTTTGAACTGGTCAGAATAGACCATAGGAGAAGTAACATCATCTATGGCATATTTGGTCAGGTCCATGCTCCAGCTGCCCTCCAGCATCATCTTGTCGACGGCAAGCTGTCTTCTTCTGTCATGCTCCAGGACAGCGCGGGTTTCAAGCTGATCCTGTATATCACTGAATGTTCCGATGAAGACCTCCGGAGTGCCGTCCTGGCGGCGCAGGCATTCGCCGGCGGCGTGGAACATGTGATATTCGCCGTTTTTCAGCATCAGCCTGTAGTCAACATCATATTTTGCATTCCTGTCCGCCACCGCTTTTCCGAAGCAGTCAAAGACCTTATCGATATCTTCCGGATGGATGATCTTAGGCAGAAAATCAAAACTGTCCGGCATTTCCGTCCTGGAATATCCGAGAGTCCTGCGCATCTCATCGGTAAACTGGACTCCTGATTGTCCACCGTTTTCATCAAAAAATGCGATCCATATCGCCAGATGCGTAGATGTGTTGATCGACTCGAGCATCCTGTAATACAGCTGTGCCTCCTTGCTCTTTTCGGCAAGCTTTGATTCAAGTTCACTGATCGTATTATCGGCAGTTACAGCATCTTTATTGTTTTTTGAAAAAAACATGGGAGCCCCCTTTCCCTGATCATGACAGGAAAATGACAAAAACAAATACTTACCTGTAAATATACTATAATTCCGGACAGTTGTATATAGTAGCAGCGGAAATACTGAGGCAGTCAGGGGAGCTCCGGTCCATTCGTGCTTTAAGCCGTTGTAGGATACCTGTTTTGTATACTTGAGAGTTATTATGATATCCTTTTCCTCGGGATCCTTTGTTGCCGGGGTGATCTCTTCTTTAACGGGATTATGCACGTCTCCGCCGTTTGCGTCAAATGTCAGGGTGCACCGGGGGCCTTCCTTTCCGTTTAACGTTATGATGGTTTTACCCTGGATATGAACCTGAACCTGGGTTGATCCGACGGATTTCTGATCCATACCTATTTCGATCTGGTTATTTGTTCCCGCCTTAAAAATAACTTTCCACTATTCAAACACGCAGTCATCATCGATCTTCTTTTTCACTTTTCCCATGGTCCCTTTGTCTAAATCCGGCCAGTCCACCACAGTAGTTGCATGGTCTTTTACCAGATGCGCTTTTTCGGCGCAAAGAGCAAGAGGCGTATCAGATAGGGAATCGGAATAAAAGTTATCGATCACAGGAAAGCCATGATCGATCATGTACTTCGCCTTTTCCCCTGCATACATCAGATTATTCAAAAAGACCCCGTACTCCCGGTCATATTCTGTCGCCATATAATTAACACCGAGTCTCTTTGCGATGGGTCCGATGATACAGTCAGGAGATGCACTGATAATCAGATCGTCCGATCTCCTCTGCGCCAGATACCATGCAGAAATCCGCTTCTCATATTTATCCCAATAGCGTTCGATCTGTTCATCAAAATCATCTATCATGGTCAGATAACTGAACAGCTTTCGCTGCAGCATATAGTTCGGAAGCTTTCCTTTTTTGTGCCGGATCAGAGCTTTGAGTACACCCGGAAAATAAGTAAACCACAGCTTCGGATGCCGTTTCATGCACCAGAATGCAAAACCTATCGAGCAGTCGGAATAAAAGATCGTTCCATCAAAATCATATACATTCATATACCTCCCCTTTCACTTTTATAAAACAACCTCCCACTTTGAAATTGCCCGTAGCTCCTCCCGGAAGTTTTGTTAAGTCAATCGCAGGGATTATTTCTATATAAACTCCACCGGGCAGCCCGGCAGATACTAATTACAACGCATCCCTTGGACAGGCTCTCTTACATTCCAAACAAAGGATACACTCTGTTCCGTTTTCACGTTTTCTTGAATTATCCGTGATCTTAACATTCATGGGACATACCCCTTCGCATTTTCCGCAGGAAATACATTTACTCTTGTCACACTTTATCCTGGTCAGTGAAAAATAACTCATGGGTTTAAGGAACACAGTGATAGGACAGATATATTTGCAGAAGGCGCGGTTATCCTTAAATACATAAGCAAGCATAATACCAATGACATAATACAGCAGATTTCCCATAATGAATGCCCAAAACATGATCTTCTCAATGTTTCCGACATGACATAGGAACAGCACTGCCACAAATACAAGAGAAACGGCGAATGTTATATATCTTATCCATCCAATATTTTTTCTATCTTCTTTGGGCGTCCTGTAAGGAAGAAGATCCAACACCATAGCCGTCCAGCAGGCGAATCCGCACCATCCTCTGCCGAACAACAAAGGTCCGAATATCTTGGCCACTGCATAGTGAATGGTTGCAGCCTCAAATACACCGGTAAACAGATAATACCAAAAGCCCTCTATCTGCATATTTTCATTGCAGATAAGACCTAAATATATCAGCATATATGATCCGATAAGCAGCTGCGCAGCACGTCTTGCATACGGATTATTCCTGACAAAGAGAAACAGACCCAGAGAAACAGATATTCCTATGTAACTGAAATTGAAAAGATAGAACAGATTATTTTTTGCGAGCCATAGTGTAACCGCTACTGTTTCAAATATAAGCAACATCGTTGCCGGCAAAATATATTTCTTCATCGTTCTCCCCTGTTATACCATCTTAAATTCATTCGCCAAATGGTACCCTCATAAGCAGTGTATCATATTCCTAACCCTGGTGGCTATCCAATCGTGACCGAAAGCCTGAGCTATGATAATGTTATCTTTTGTATACGGATTAGTCCATTGAATCCATACGGTTATCAGGAGTCCCGGAAAAGCAAATTGGTGACATGAATTGGTCATTTGGGTATTTGGACAGAAATCTGAATACCCGCGATGACCAATAACTGCCTTATAGACGACTTTTTTTACTACGGGTTTTCGGAGGTGTGATTGTGCAATACGCACAAAAAAAATTCAAATTAGTATCAGAGTACCAGCCCACCGGGGACCAGCCCCAGGCCATAGAAAAGCCGGTGAAGGGATTTAAGGAAGGCAATCAGTTCCAGACATTGCTGGGTGTCACGGGATCCGGCAAGACCTTCACCATGGCTAATGTGATCGCGGCGTTAAATAAGCCGACTCTCATTATATCCCACAATAAAACCCTGACGGGGCAGCTTTACTCGGAGATGAAGGAGTTCTTCCCTGAGAATGCGGTTGAATACTTTGTATCCTATTATGACAAAAGATTTTTGAAACTACATTTAGTTTTATCCTGTGCTGTTTAGTCCACATTTTGTGGACTGGATGGACTTAATGGACTGCCTGGACGGGGTGATACCAGAAAAATAAGTGACATTAATTGGTCATTGGGGGGTGGAAAGCCCGGTGGCCGAAAAAAGATTAGCACGCCATACGCTAGGATAAAGTAAATGTAGGAAAAAAGAATATAGAGAAAGCACCGGTCCTGTGTTAGGATTGAGTTACCACAACAAAAATCCAAAGGAGGGTGCTTTCGTGGTTAATAGTATACTACAGTTTCAGTCAGAAGGGGTAAAAAGATTAGATAAAGTTTTCTGTTCTTATGCTGATGATCCATCCAAAGTGGCAGAGATGGTGTATGGGGTAACGGAGGAGATGATCCGTCTTGGAACATCCATCATAGCCGAAGAATGGGAGTCTTATGACAAGCTCCTACATGACAACCCGGATCTCAGGCCCGGATGGTACGTGATAAGGAAGGATGAGATCACCAGGACGACATCCCTTGGAGATGTGAGATATAAACGGACATATTTCCTGAATAAGGAGACAGGGGAAAGGCGCTATCTGTTAGACGATATACTCGGATTTGAAAAGGGACAGCGGCTAACAGAGGATGCCATAGCCCGGATATTTGAAGAAGCAGCAGACAGCAGCTACCGGAAAGGCGGGATAAACGTCAGCATAGATGAAAAAGTCATAGTGAGCAAGGAAACGGTGATGGAGAAGCTCCATCCCCTGCTGTTCCCGAAAGCGGAAGCGGAGAAGGAAAAAAGGAAAGTTCCGGTACTATACATAGACGCAGACGAAGATCATGTATCGCTTCAGTATCTGGAGAGGAAAGGCGATATAAAGGATTCAAAGAGCAACACGTACATGCCGAAGCTTGTGTATGTGTACGAGGATGTGAACGCCGAATACGACCGGCATGAGCTAGTAAGGGCGAAATATTTCGGCGGAGGCTATGAGGGTACGGAGGGGGTTAAAAAGCTGTGGGATGAGGTGTATGAGTATATATCAGCCTCATATGATAAGGATACACTGGAGCGGATATACATAAACGGAGACGGGGCGGAATGGATACAGACAGGGGCGAAGATACATGGCAAGGCAAAATTCGTTCTG
>JAIKXV010000069.1 GCA_024683935.1 Lachnospiraceae bacterium
ATATCAGCAATAACATAGGGATCCGCTTCTGTACCTGAACCGGCTAATGTTCCGTTTATGTACGTCACGGTGATCTCACTGTCTCCGGACATAACATATTGCATATCATTATAGGTGAATTCCACGATATAGAGAGAGAAAACGTCAGTTTCAGCCGTAGCAGTATCTCCATCCGTCTCCACTTCCAGCTTCTCCGCTATAAGCTCTTTATTGTCAGATACTTTATTATCAGATTCTTCGTTGCCTGAAGTAGTATCATTGCCTTCTGTTGTCTCTTCGGAACAATTCCTGTCATCCCCGGCTTTCTCTACCGAATCTGTCCCATCAGGATCAGTCTCCCTGATATGGTAGATGTTCGTCTTCAGATTGCTGTCCGAAACCTCTTCCAACTTGAAGGACACCTTTACCTTGCTCTCATCCGCAGGCTGAATCTCATTCCCATCCTTGTCCAGGACCTTGATATCATAGGTATAAGAAGCAGCCACATTCTGCTCCTCAGGCCGCTCCTCTTCAACGGCCTCCAGGGCTTCTTCTTCCCTCTCCTTCGTCACCTTCTTAGCAGAGAGCATGGCCCCTTCCGGGAATACACCCTCCTCTGCCCCGATGGTGATCTTCACGCCATCGACGGTCTCTGACTGCATGAAAGCAGGATATGACGCTTCCGCTTCGATCGAAACACCGTCTCCCGCTCCTGCCGGGTCCGCAGCGAATACTTCCAGCGGAACCGTGTTTACGAGCAGAACTGCCGTAAGTCCGAATGTTGCGATCCGTTTCATTGTTTGCTTCAGTCTTTTCATCTTTCTTTTCTCCCCTGTATATGATAATTTCCCGATCAGAGAACCGTCCCCCCGGTCGACCGATAACTCGCAAGGATCGCATCCCTCTGAAACTTAAGCTCCTCCATCGCATCAAAGCCGCTCTCCGGGATATACACCAGACCCACCGCATATCTCGTCACCGCCGCCAGCATCAGATGGAGCGTCTTAGTGAACATCTTTTCTTCCGTTTCATCTGTCCTCAGGGTTTTATCCTGCTGCGCCTTTAGGTACAGATTATGAAACTGCTCCTTAAGCCGCCCTATCATATCCTGATAGGGATGAAGCATATCAGCCTCGATATGCTCCGACTGCACATACACATTAAAGAACTGGTTGAAGCGCAGCAGCTCCCTTTGGTTCTTATACATCTGCAGGAAGGAATCCAGGTAAAAAGCGAAGATCTCCGCCGCTGTCATCCCTGCAAAGTCCGCTTTCGGCCTGCGCTTTTTGTTCTCCTCACGGAACTGTTCCCATTTCCGGGTTGCCACAGCGACAACAAACTCCGGCTTAGAGCTGTAATACCGGTAGATGCTGGCACTCCCGCATCCCACGGCACTCGCCACATCCCGCATACTGACGGTCTCAATGGTTTTCGTCGAAAAAAGCTCAAACCCCTTTTCCAGCAGCTCTCTCCGTCTCGCCTCTATCGTTTCCTCTCCTCTGGCTGATGTCCACATCTTAAGCTACCTGTTCCCTCTCCATATTGTACACAAAAAATGACGCAAGCGCCCTTATACTGATACAGAGTGTATCAGTATGTGGTTCTATTGTCAAGAGATTTCCGAGTTGATTTATCCAAGCCGGATCTTTCTCAGATCTGCTCCGGCAGCATACTTTTGATACATATCTATCTTTCGTTCATACATCTCGCACGCGAAATTCGCCCGTGCCTCGCTTATCTGTGAGTCTTTATAATACATTAGATAAAATCCATCAATATCTCAAATTCCAGATATTCCCTTACTTTATCTCTGTCCAAACCATTTTCAGCGCATACATTGATAAAATGCTCGTAGCTTGAAATGTTATTGGTCCTGACCTCTGATGTCAATATCGCATATGCAGAAACGATCTCCCTTTTCTGTGATGTAAACAAGTCTGAAACGCAACCAAAATCATACTTTTTCCCATCTATATGCATAAGGCTATAGCCGACTGCCTCACGGCCCTGATCCGTAATAGCCCTGCTGATGATCACCTCATTAATACTTTCAGAGGAATAGATATCGTGATTTCCTTTAACCAGTTTTCTCTTCCCATCCGCAATGATCCAGGTCTTTTCAAGATTTCCCTGCAACGATGAATTCGGATGATATTCTTTTACCTTTTCATCATTTATA
This sequence comes from Lachnospiraceae bacterium, assembly GCA_024683935.1. The sequence goes on from JAIKXV010000069.1 coordinate 2,159, forward strand.
CTGATCTTCCCCAGAATAAGGTTTTCCTTAAAATCATTGTCAAACAGATTTATCTCCTCCCATGGCAGTGTGGATCCTAATGGCTTGATCCAATAATAGTCCGTCAGACTGAGCCATCTTTTCTCCGGAACATGGCTTTCGAGGCACTGCCGGTGCCGGCGACACTGTCTCCGACTCCGTGGATAAGAAGACCGGCATCCCCATTCTTTCGTTATATGATAAAAACTCACGATATCCTTCTGCAAAGGATATGGAAAAGTTTGACATTTTGGTGGTAGATATCCAGGATGTGGGACTTCGTTATTATACTTACTATATTTCCATGTATTACCTCATGGACGCCTGCGCGGCTGCCGGAAAAGAAGTGGTGATCCTGGACCGTCCCAACCCCAACGGATATTATATTGACGGCCCGATTTTGCAGGAAGAATTCAAGTCCGGCGTCGGCCGCCTGCCCCTGACCATAGTCCATGGTATGACCTTAGGTGAACTGGCTCTGATGATCAACGGTGAAGGCTGGCTGGAAGCCGGCAAAAACGCCTGCAGGCTTACCGTGGTCCCCTGCCTGAATTACACGCATAACATGAAAACCTCTCTGATCTGCCGTCCTTCCCCTAACTTGAAGGATATGCGTGCCGTGTATCTGTATGCCTCCACCTGCTTCTTTGAAAATACTGCCATGTCTGTTGGCCGGGGAACGGCTTTTCCGTTTGAGGTATACGGAAGTCCCTGCACAAGGGGCTGCAAGGGCTTTGACTTCACCTTCACTCCTGTAAGCATGGAAGGCGCCGCCAACCCTCCTTTTTTGGGCGAAACATGCTATGGAGTGGATCTGCGCCTCAAGTCCCTGGATAAGATCCTGAAGGAAGGCATACAGTTAAACTATCTCATTGAGGCCTACAACGCTGTGAAAACGGCCAGCCCGTCTGTAAATTTCTGGGGAAAAACAGTAGACAAGGCCGGACATTACTGGATCGATCTCATCAGTGGTTCAGATGAACTGCGCACCATGATCGAAGCAGGAAAAACTGCCGACGAAATCAAAGCCTCCTGGCAGGACGACATCAAAGCCTTTAAAGCGCAGAGAGCCCCTTACCTGTTATACGTAGATTAGGTGGAACTGGGGGGACGGTTCCTGAGTCCCACAATTATGTAAACTAATGAAGCAGTGGGACGGTTCTGATGTGTCACTAGTTAACATAACTTCAAAAATGATACACCAGAACCGTCCCACTGCTTCATCAGTTAACATAACTTGAAAAATTGACACTCAGGAACCGTCCCCCGGTTCCACTTTAACATTTAACGTAGTCTTCTTATTTGTGCCGTCATTGGCGATCAGCGTCAGCTTTGCGCTGCCTTTTTCATGCGTAATAACATATAAAACAGCATAGTACACCAGCTCACCATCAATCTCTTTTATCTCCAAATCAACTACTCCCCCCGCAACCCGGGGATTACTGCTTACCACCGTGATATAAAAATGAGGAAACTGGTGCTCTTGTATATAATATTCTTTGCTCGTCGTATCATACTTTTCATAATCTGCATAAACATAAAAGGATCGCTCACTTTCTACGTCCATAACAACCTTTTTGATCGGCTTCTCATCCGACTCGGAAGCATATACATTGACCTTTTTCGTCAGATCAGTCAAATTCTGCATATATTCTCCCGATTTCCCGCTTCTGTCCTTCGCTGTGGCCCTGACCCTTACATAATAGGCTAAACCGGTGATATTGATCTCCGGGTATTCCTTCGAGATGACTTCGCGGTCAACATACTGCGCCAGTTTTCCCCTCCTTGCCACAGTCAGCTTTCCATTTTTGATTTTGATCAGCTTAGCCGCCTTGATCTCTTCATTCGCGGGCAGGAGAACATACTGATCTACTGAATTTCCCTCCTGATCCGTCCCATAGATTTCAACAAGAAAATCACAGTCCCAGTCAAAGTCCATCTTTCCCGGTTCCCCGTAGGTACTGCCCGGAATAGCCTTGAACTGTCTGGAACAGCCGTAGGCCAGATACTGATCTTCCCCCGTATTATTCACGGAAACGATGGATACACTCGAGATTGGCACCACCACCTTCACCTTAAATTTGGCCTTCTTTTTGCTCCCGTCCATGGCGGTGCAGGTGACATTCGCCGTCCCCTTTCCCACCGCCTTCAGGGTGACACTCCCCCCTTCCTGTGTGACACGCACGACCCTGGGATCGCTCACGCTCCATTCGGTTGCAGTCCCTGTTTCCACCCCTGTTTTGCTCAGCACGGATGCATTGAGCTCGATCATATGTTCGTCAATGCTTTCCCCGTCGTCAACATTTGCGGTGTAAAGCCGCAGGGTTGAGATGGAATCCTTCTTCATGTTAATATCGTAAACCGGCTCTGCCAGGGCAGCTTCATTCGCCGTCACCAGCACCCGATCAGCAGCCTCCACGATGGTAAAGGAAGCTTCGCCGTACACGCCGCTGCCGTCCGCTGCCGTGGCCCTGACCGTGACCGGATCCGTCCCCGGCGCCACGGTCTTATCCACCTTCACCTTTCCGTTTTTGTT
>JAIKXV010000034.1 GCA_024683935.1 Lachnospiraceae bacterium
CTTTTTCAATAGGCTGAAGGCGTTAAAGAGCCTGAGGTTTCTGATATTTATCCTTCTTTTTATCGTGGGTATCATACCGTCTGTTCTGATCTCGGAAAGCGTGATAAAAAACTATAAGAGCCGTGAGATCTCGCTTCGTACTACAGAAGTGGTGGATCAGGGAAGGATCCTTGCTACCAGATTGGATTCGGAAGGCTATCTCGTGAATCCGGACAATCCCATTTTAGAAAACGAAATGATGCTGCTTACGGGCATATATGACGGCCGGATAATGATAACCGACGGAAGGTTTCTGGTGATATACGACACTTACGGGCTGGCTTCGGGGAAGACCATGATCTCCCAGGAGATAATAAAGTGTTTTTCCTCCGGATCCGGCTCCTCCGTATATGATCCGGACAACCGCTACATCGAGATCGCGGTTCCCATAAACAATAACCAGACCGGAGAAACGGAAGGGGTGCTCTTTATCTCCTCCTCTACCGACATCATAAGGGACAGTGAGGATGTGATAAGAAGGAAGGTCAGTATAATAAACGTGACTCTTGCGGTATTCCTCTTTGGCCTGGCCCTGTTTCTTTCATATATGTTAGTAAGGCCGTTTAAGCGCATAACCTTAGCCATCGGTTCCGTAAAGGAAGGATTCGGAGACGCGCAGGTTTCTATTCCCGATTATACCGAAACGGAGGCCATCATGAATGCCTTTAACAGCCTGATGGAGCGGCTGAAGGCTGTAGATGAATCCAGGGATGAGTTCGTATCCAATGTGTCCCATGAATTAAAGACGCCTCTTGCATCCATGAAGGTGCTGGCGGATTCCCTCATTGCGGCAGAAGACGTATCAAATGAGACATACAGGGAGTTCATGACGGATATCGCAGAGGAAGTGGACAGGGAGGATCAGATAATCTCCGACCTGTTGACCATGGTGAAGATGGATAAGAGCAAGACCGCCGTGAATGCAGAGGAGACCGATATCAATGCCATGATAGAGCTGATACTTAAGATGTTGAAGCCTATTGCGGATAAGAGAGGGATACAGATGGTATTTGAGAGCAAGAGGGCTATTACTGCCGAAGTCGACAAGACCAAGCTCACTCTTGCCATAATGAATTTAGTGGAAAATGCGGTAAAGTATAATAAGGACAACGGCTGGATAAGAGTCGGACTGGACGGTGACCATCAGTTCTTTACCATAACCGTCTCGGATTCCGGTGTCGGCATTCCGGAGGAGTCCTTAGATCAGATATTTGAAAGATTCTACAGAGTCGATAAGTCCCATTCAAGAGAGATGGGCGGCACGGGGCTGGGCCTTGCCATAACGAGAAGCGCAATACTCATGCACAGAGGAGCCATTAAAGTAAGCAGCGTGGAAGGGGAAGGTACCACATTTACGGTGAAGATCCCCCTGAAATTTGCCATAACGGGGTAGACCATCATGAAGCAGGGAAACAGGAAAAAACTGAATATTTTAGCTGCTGTTCTTCTGATGATCTCTCTTATGGGATGCAGTTTTCCTTTTATCGGGAAACAGGCGGAAAACAAAGCAGAGGGGGGCTTCGGGGTATATTATCTGACTCAGGAGGAGAGCCAGATCCTCTTTGAGAGCAGGGAGTCGCTGACAAAAGATTCCGGGATATCCGATTACATACTTGCACTGCAGGAGGAGCCTAAGGATATCAGGCTCAAGAAGACTGTGGGAAGCGAGGTTATGCTGATAGACTACAGGAAAGAGGATAAGGGTGCGGTCCTGAATTTTGACGACCGCTATCTCGACATGCCTGCGGCAAAAGAGGTGCTTTTCAGGGCGGCCGTGGTACAGACCATACTCCAGGACAGCGATCTTAACTTCGTTTCATTTGAAGTGAACGGGGAAACCCTGAAATACGGGAACGGCGAAGAAGTGGGAAGTATGACGGATTCCACTTTCATAGATAATGCAGGGGATGAGATCAGCTCGTACTTAAGGAAGAGAGTAAGGTTCTATTTTGCCACCGCCGACGGAAGCAGCCTGATCCCTGTGGAGAGGGATGTGATATACGGCAGCAATGAATCCCTGGAAAAGGTGGTAATGGAGCAGCTTATAGCAGGACCTGCCGCGTATGAGGGCTATGTTACTATCTCACCGGACACCAAGATGAACACTCTCGCGGTAAAAAACGGTATATGTTACGTGAGTATGGATACGGCGCTGGTGGATAAACCCGTGGACGTTTCCGAAGAAGTGCTGCTTTATTCCATAGTGAATACGCTGACATCCCTGCCGGGTATAAACAAAGTACAGATATCCATAAACGGTGAAACGGACAGGGTGCTCCGCAGCGTCCTGAGGCTTGATGAGATCTATTCCTTTAACGAGGAGATCATAAAGAGTGATTAGAAGGCCCCTTGCCTTTTTAGCCTGTCTTTTCCTCGTTGCGGCGGTGATCCTTATGAGGCTGCA
>JAIKXV010000044.1 GCA_024683935.1 Lachnospiraceae bacterium
TAAGGCAGTATCCGGAAATAAGTCCGCAGCAGAACATTACCGGTCCTATTGAAAAGTCGATACCTCCCGTAGCTATCACGAAGGTAACACCCAGGGAGAGAAAGCCGAGGAAATAAGCATAATTCAATGCTCCCATAATATGGCTCATCCCTGCGAACTGTGATCCCGTAACAGCGGGAACCAGTATCGAGAAAAAGATATACATCAGGATCAGAACTCCGCAGAGGACTATCCTGTTAAATCCCAGTTTTCTTACCAGAGGATTTTGTTTGAACTTTTCCATCATCTTCCTCCTGTCATGGCCTTTTGTACAACATTTCACGAAGAAAAGGGTGAAACGTTTCGCTCTTTGGCAATTATCCTATATAATGATGATAATGTCAAGTGATTTCTGTTATTTTTTAATATTTTCCAACGGAATTGTCTTGACGGAACCGCCAACGTGCATTTTTGCGCTTAGAACTATGTTTATATGTCCATCATCCCCCAAACTTCCCTTGTTTTCCTTCTTTTCATTGATCCTCCGCATAAGGATCTCCACGCCCTTCTGGCCGAAACGTTCCATAGGCTGTTCTATAACAGTGAGCTGGGTCTTTAAAACATTGGAAAGCATAAGGTTATCAAAACCCACGACGGAAATATCCTCGGGACAGTTGATCTGGGATTCGTTCAGTGCCATTATCACACCCATATTTATACCGTAGTTAGTGGAAAAGACTGCTGTGGGACGGTCCTTAAGCTTTAACAGACTGTTCATGGCGGCATAGCCGTGCTCCATGCTGTGGTCCCCGTCCTGTATATATTCCTTCGGCACCGGAAGTCCGGCTTCGTCCATAGCTTTTATAAAGCCGTCATACCTCTCACGGCCGGTGAATTCCTTTTTCGCGCAGATAACCGCGATCTTTCTGTGGCCGTTATCGATAAGATATTTCACCGCCCCCGCTGCAGCTTCCCTGTTATTTATGGTAACGCTGTCAAGGGAGCAGTCCCAGTACTGTCTGTCAAGAAGCACCACCGGAATATCCGCTCCGAAAGCGGGATTCAGGACTTCCGAGCTGCCGGCCACAGGAAGGGAGATGATGCCGTCAACCTTTTTATTCACCAGAAAACGGATATTTTTCGCCTCCCTTTCATGATCGTTGGCGGAATCCACTATGAGCATGCCGTAACCAAGCTTTGAAAGCTGGACTCCTATTTCGTGGAGGATCACTCCGCTAAATACATCCGTGATGTCAAAAACGCTTACCCCTACGGTCCTGGTGCTGTTTGTCACCAGCCCTCTGGCTATCTCATTTACCTGATAATGGAGCTTGCTTACTGCAGCATCCAGTTTCTCCCTGTTTTTAGGAAGTACGTTTCCCCCGTTAAGGTATTTGGATATGGTCGCCAGAGACAAACCCGTTTCTTCTTTTATGTCCTTGATCGTAGCAGGCATAAGTGATCCCCTTCTCTCTCGTATTTTCTTACCGGAACCCCTTCAACCCCCGGGGTTCTTCCGGTTATTCTTACTGTACTATTACCCCGTCTTCATCCCAAAGATCGTGCCAGCTCTCAGCTCCCGGCCACAGGAATACCTGTCCCTTTACAAGGCGGTTGTTCCTTTCCATGGTGCCTATTGCCTTCATTTCCTCATCGGAAAGGGGATCTTCAGTCACGCATTTAAGGTTTGCAACATAGTTGTGTATTGAGAACGGTATTGCCATCTCACCTCTCTGCTGTGCCCACTTAAGGCAGATAAGAGCGGGATGTACACCGTGGTTTTTAGCGATCTCAGTGATCACGGGCTCAGCCATATCGTTGATATCGGTCTCCACAATATCCCTTTCAGGTCTTCTCGGGCTTCCGAGAGGCATATATCCTACAGGAAGGATGTCGTGGTCAATGAGATACTGCATGAGCTCGTTCTGCTGGAAGCAGGGATGTATCTCAAGTTCGCAGGCTGCAGGCTTTACGGAAAGCTTCGGTAATACTGCCTCAAGCTTCGGGATCGTAAGATTGGAGATACCGATATTCCTTACAAGGCCTTCCTTCTGAAGAGCTGCGATCTGCTCGTAGGTATCACAGAATTCATCTACTGAGAAGGGCTTGGAATCCGGATTCCTGGAATCCACATCACAGTGGGGTGCATGATAGTTAGGGAAAGGCCAGTGGATATAATACATATCCACATAGTCCAGCTTCAGGTCGGAAAGACTCTTTTTAAGCGCCTTTGCAACTTCCCTGTGCATATCATTCCAAACCTTTGTCATGACAAAGA
>JAIKXV010000045.1 GCA_024683935.1 Lachnospiraceae bacterium
CTTCATCTCCTTTATGATGAGCCTCGCCCCGTTTGAAACCATAAAATACTGCTGGTAGATACGCAGAAGATTTCCGGCTTCATCAGAATCATCCGGATAAAGGAAAAGTGTCAGATTCTTTTCCACATCCGTCTTGTCAAAATCTATTCCGCTCTTAACAAGTGACTCATCGAGGGATTCCACATCAAAAAGATGAAGAAGGCTAAGTCCCTTTTCATAACCTACCACATCTATATCATACATTCTGGACTTTACGCTCACTCCCCCGAATTCAATGTCAAAGCTCACATCTGTCTTTTTCAACCAGCTTCTGTCATTTATCCAGCCGTCCTTTTCGGCCTGCTGCAGATGATCCTTAAATACCTGCTTAAAGAGCCCGTAGTGGTAGTTTAAGCCGATCCCCGCACCGGGAAGCTGTAACGTGGCTATAGAGTCCATAAAGCAGGCCGCAAGCCTTCCTAAGCCCCCGTTTCCGAGGGAGGGCTCCCTTTCCTCTTCTTCAATTTCCGTTAAGGTCTTTCCGCTTTCCTTTAGTATCCCTTCGATCTCATCATAGACCCCGAGATTTATAAGGTTATTGGACAAGAGCTTACCTATCAAAAATTCTGCGGAAATATAATATATCTTCCTCTTCCCGTCATTCACCGGCCTTTCATCCGTCAGCTCCTTTGTAAGCTGCAGCAGAACGTGGAATAGCTCATGGGATGTACATTGATTTACAGGCCTTCCATATAGTTTTCTTGCAAGAGCGTCAAATTTTGTCCTTACTTCCATTGTCAGTCGATGCCGATCCTTTCTTTTCCTTTTTATTTTACGATTCGGACGCCAAAAGACACATTTTGATTAAACACGGATTGTTCCGTGCTACGCGGTCTCCGCTTCGCTACGGTCGGCGCAAAACCGATGTCCACTGGACATCGTGCGCCCCACAATCCTACCCCACACTCGCATTTCGCGGGGTCCCTTCCCCACTTCATGCTCGTGTAGGGGTGCGCCCAAAGTTCTTGTCCCCACCACAAGCAAGCTTGTGTGGTGACAATTACTTTTGGCGCTTTAATCATATTAATGCCCGTAGGGCACATACAAAAGAGAGATAAATAATATGAAGATTACAACTTTTAACCCGCTGATTGTCACACAGGATCCCGAATCCGCAATCAAGCTTTTTGAGGATATGGGCTTTGAGAGGCATCATACAAAAACGGGGATCGGTGAGGATAAAACTACTGACGTCCGTATGAAGGATCCCAATGGTTTTTATGTAGATGTGGCACGCGGTGACGGTGAGTATACAATGATCCGCATAAATGTGGATGATTTCGATGAGACCATTGAGTTCCTGCTTGCCCACGGCTTCAGAAAGCCAAAGCATGAAAGAGCCAGCAAGACGATTGATACCGGATCCTCCAAATTCACTGTAATGGTGGGACCTTCCGGATACCTGCTGGAAATATCCCAGCACATTAAAGACTAAAAAGACGGGGACGGTTTTCAATGAAAAAAACAGTTTCGTGCGGAATAGTTGTTGTATTGCTTATATGCATTACTTTTATTTCATGTAATTATTCCGGAGGGAGCGGAAACGCGGCAGAGATAAACAGGATCATCGCCAAAATGTCAATGGATGAGAAGATATCGCAGATGATAATTCCGGCCATCCGTTCCTGGGACGATGAAAGTGTGACGGAACTGGATAAGTTTCCGGAGCTGAAGGAGGCGCTTAAGAAACATCAGTACGGAGGCGTCATACTGTTTGGCATGAATATAACCGGGACTGCACAAGTCACAAGGCTTTTATACGATCTGCAGGAAAACAATGCTGCGGCGGAAGGTGTATCTGTACACATCCCGTACCTTACGCCCGTGGATGAGGAAGGGGGAATAGTGATCCGTCTTTTTTCCGGAACCCGCATGACCGGAAACATGGCTATAGGTGCGACGGATAATGCGTTGGAAAATGCCGAAAAGACCGGTGAAATAATAGGTGAGGAACTTGCCGCAGCGGGTTTTAATGCGGATTATGCCCCTGTTATTGATGTAAACGTTAATCCTGCCAATCCGGTCATAGGAACAAGATCCTTTTCGGATGATCCTGAAACTGCAGCCAAACTCGGACAGGCATATGCCAGAGGGCTTGGTAAAAGCAACGTGATCGCAACATTCAAGCACTTCCCCGGGCACGGTGATACAAGTGTGGACAGTCACATAGGGACACCGTCCGTTGAGAAGACCTATGAAGAAATAAAGAAAAATGAGCTCGTTCCATTCCGTGAGGCAATAGAAAACGGCGCTGATATGATCATGACTGGCCATATCACATACCCGCTCATTGATGATGAAGCAACCTACGGTGACGGAAAAACAAAGGGCTTCTACCCTGCAACCATGTCAAAAAAGATGATAACCGATATCCTCAGGGGAGATATGGGGTATGATGGTGTGGTTGTTACGGATGCACTGGAGATGAACGCGATCCAGACAGCCGGGCTGGTTGAAGGAGAAGAAGGTTCAGCCGGGTACCTGATCAATATTTCGGAAAAGGTTATAAACGCAGGCGCAGATATCCTGCTTATTCCCTTTGATATGAATAAGAACGAGGCGGTTGATTCTTATGATGAGTATATTTCCGGGATAGAGGCTAAGGTGAATTCCGGAGAGATAAGCGGCGAAAGGATAGACGAGAGCGTAAGGCGCATACTCACATTAAAGAGTAAATACGGAATACTGGACACGGGAAAGAAGAACAGAGAAAATGAAGACATCGATGCCAGGGTATCAAAAAGTCTTCAGGTAATTGGATCGGAAAGCCATCACAATGCTGAGGTGGAGATGGCGAGGGAAGCGATAACACTTCTTAAAAATGATAACGGGCTTATTCCTCTTTCAAATGAGGTTAAGAAAATAGCGCTGCTCGGAAGACTTGAAGGAGATGCTGCGACCCTTAACTACGCATTTGATGAGATGAGGAAAAAAGGTCTCTTAGGTGAGACAGCTGAGGTGAGCTTTGATTATTATCTTTCCGAGGATAAGGAACTGATATATTCGGAGGATATGCGGGAGAGAATATCAGCTGCGGACATAGTGATCGGTTTCTCCTATGCAGCGGGCACCAATATCCTGAATAAAGAAGATCCGGCGTATGAGGCTATTCACAGGTCGATAGAGGATACTCATAACAGCGGCGGAAAGTATATTCTCCTCAGCGAAAATCTGCCGTATGATGCGGCTGTATTCAATGATGCCGATGCTATTGTTCTTGCCTATATGGGAGCCGGGCTTGATACGGATCCGACGGAAAAGTCTGAAGCCGAAGTGGGGAATAAGGCCGTCAATGCAAATATAATAGCAGCGGTGGAAACGGTATTCGGATTCAGCAGTCCACAGGGAAAGCTTCCTGTGAACATCCCCGATGTAAGGGAAAAGGAAGACGGCAATTTTGAATATACTGCAGATATCCTTTATGAAAGAGGATACAGGATTAAATGAACACAGGAGGTTGATATGAGTTTTGACATTCAGTATTTGTTATGGCTGCAGGAAATGAGGAACTCTACAGGGGGAATGTTTGACGAGATCTTCAACGGGCTTTCAAAGTTTGCGGTAGATCTGCTGCCCTTTTTACCCTTTGTGATCTTCTGGGGAGTGGATAAAGCCTGGGGATATTTTTTCCTGACTGCCCACTGGTCAGGGGAGCTGTTAAACGGTCTCATCAAACTGACGGTCTGTGCATACCGTCCGTGGATCCGTTCTGACCTTATCGAACCTGCGGGAGATTCCAAAACAGCCGCCACGGGCTATTCATTCCCGAGCGGACATACCCGGACTGCTACAACTATTTACGGCAGTATCTTTGTCTGGCAGAAGGACAAGCGCAGATGGCTTGCCGTTCTCTGTGCCATCCTGATCCTTCTGACCGGTTTTTCAAGAAACTTCCTTGGCGTGCATACTCCCCAGGATGTGGTAGTGGGATTCCTCGAATCCATATTACTTATATTTGTGGTAAGTGCTGCATCAAAGAAGGTAAAGGGAAACGAAAAACTGCTGGATATGCTTACTGTCATAGGCATATTGGTGGTGATAGCATCTCTGGCATATATTCAGCTGAAACCCTATCCCATGGACTATGATGCGGCGGGAGAACTGCTGGTAAATCCTTCCAAGATGATGAATGACTGCTTTAAGGCATGCGGAGCCTTCCTGGGATTCCTGATAGGAAGCTATATTGACAGGCATTATATCCATTTTGAAATACCCGTGGGAGCGAAGAACCTGCCTCTGCTGGTATGTGTGGGAGTGGGTCTGGCATTTGGATGGAAAGAGTACTTCGGACCCGCTACCGTTGTTGCTGCATTCGGAGGCCACTGGGGCAACTTTATTTCCAGACTGATAATGCTTTTGTTTGCCATGATAGTATGGCCGGTAGTCATCAGCAGATCATGTAAGGAATAAGGCAAAAAACACATAAGAACAGCGTTGACCGTGTTTATTGCATAGTGTAAAATTTCATTGCTTTCCGTGTAAGTTCAGGGCAGGATTGCGGAAAAAGCTGAATTATTGATAAGCGAAAGGAGCGGCATAGGCAAAAGATGGTAACAGATTTACAGGCGAATGTGTTATCTGCAAATACCGTAAAGAAGGCTGTACCGTCATGTCTGGTGTATGCGCTGGTTCAGTCCATGACCTTTATGGTGGATACTATCGTGGCCGGACATTTTCTCGGCACAGATGCCGTGGCGGCCATAGCACTGGGAATGCCGATGATCGGACTGATGCTTTCGTTTACGGGAATGATACTGCAGGGAGCATTCTTAAAGCTGCTGAACGCCATGGGACGTAACGATATGGAGGATTATGACCGGATCTTCTCCCTGGCGCTGATATTTACCATTATTGTTGACTGTATTTTCCTTGCGCTGTGCCTCTTTCAGACAGATGCGGTGCTTGGCATGGGAGGTGCCGGAAAAGCGGAACTGGCCGCAGTGACATTGGGCCGCCTGTATGTCCGTACAGCCTGTCTTGAGATCCTGTTTTTTGCACTGGGTTCCCTTTTCCAGCTTGTCATAGCCACCTACGGATATCAGGCAGACCGGATGATATGCAGCGTGGTATGTGTAATAGTCAACGTGATCACTTCTGTTGTCCTTGTAATGAATCTTCCCGCAGAAATAAGCATAGCGGGACTTGGAATAGGCTCTGCCATGGGAACGCTGGCACAGCTTTTGATGACCTGTGTGATGATGAAGCGGAGAAGTATATCCGTGAAGTTCAGGTTCTGCGCGGTTAACCGGAAAAACGCCGTGGATTCCCTGGATATGCTGCGGAGAGGATTCCCGTCATCCGTAGATAACATGCTGGATTCTATCAGCGGATCCGTTGTAAACAATATCATTTTAGCGTCCTTCGCGGAAGGAACCGCTGTCCTCGCGCTGGTTTCCATTATCAAGACCATTTATAATCTGGTGCGCACTGTCGGAAGAGGAGTATTCTATTCCAGCGAACCGCTTATCGGAATCCTGAACGGAGGAAGGGACAATGAAGGCATCAAGAAAACCTTCATTACGGCTCTTAAGCTGGGTACAGCCTATGCGGCGGTACTTGCGCTCATCTTTATTGTCATTAAAACCCCACTGCTGTCTTTTTATAATATCGCAGACAACGCCGATGCAAATACAGGGCTTATTCTGATAGCCATCAGCGGTATTGTGGTGGTTTTCCCCTTTGCTTTCAATGCGGTATACGAATCAACCGGACATCTGCTTTTATCACTTTCTGTTGCCGTTATCCCGGACAGTATCCTGTATCCCCTGCTGATCCCCTTTATGGGAAAGGCGTTTGGGATTACCGGGATCTGGATTGCCATGGGATTCAGTTTTATCCCCTTCTTTATCCTGTTTTACCTGATCTTTGCCCTGATTACCGGGTCTTTCCCTGTTCCCCTTGACCGGCTGCTGAGGCTGAAGGTTGAGAAGGACCGGATAACGGAGCTGGATGTAAGCGTGCCGGTGGATGCGAAGGATGTAACATTCGTTTCCGAAAAGCTGCAGAGATTCATGCTTGAAAACGGCGTGGACAGAAAGGCTGCAAACAAAGCGTCCCTGTGCACGGAAGAGATCGCGGCAGATTATATAGAGCACAGAAAATCTGCGAAGCAGAACGATAAAAAAGCTTACATGGATATCAAGGTGTTCCGGACCGGAGATATGATACAGATCATCCTCCGTAACTATGATGAGCCTTACAATCCGCTGGTCTTTGAGCAGGATAAGGAGGGCTTTTCCAAGATCGGTGTTGTGATGGTCCAGAAGATATCAAGGGAAATATCCTACAGCTACGCTTATCACCTGAATGTGGTCTCCATCGTAATGGAGAGTTAAGATATAACTGCAAAAGGAAAGCCTGAAAGAGGATGAGCAGAAAACGCCGTAAGAATAAAGAAAAAGAAGTCCCTAAGAAGAAAATCTGGCCCGGGGTCCTGGCGGCTATTCTTTTGCTGTATGCAGCGGCTGCTGTCGTGGGAACTGTGGTCATCTTCATAAAAAGCGGAGATCTCTCCCTTAAGGATTCTTTTTTTACTTTTTTAGAAGATACGGTTATTATATTAATAGTATTGGTCTTTTTCCTTTTGGCTTTATTATTTATAGATCTGATCGGCAGGATTGTTTCCTTCCTGCTCGGAGACGGGTTTGGCGATCCCGGGGACGGGCTGATAGGAGGCGGAGGAGGCGGCGGCATTTCCGGAGGAGGATCCTTCGGAGGCGGCGGAGCATCACGATAATGCCGTAAAAATCCATAAGAGGGAAGAAGATCAGGGGTAAGAACGTACTTGCAAATAACCATGGAAAGTGTTATTATTTTTCACGGATATTTGCACAATGACGTAGCGGTTTTCCCCACTGCGTCATTTTCATTTAAGGTATTGTCCAGAGAGGAGACAAGTATGAGAAAGATGAAAAAGTTTTTAGCATTGGCATTGACTGCGGCCATGGTGATGTCACTTACGGCCTGTGTCAGCAGGGATACTGCCGCACCTGCAGCAGCTCCCGCAGATTCAGCAGCAGCAGAAGAAGCGCCTAAGGAAGAAAGCGCTCCGGCTGCGGCAGAAGAAAAAACCGAAGAAGCAGCAGCTCCTGCAGCAGCTTCCGGTCTGAAGGCAGGATTTATCTTCCTTCATGATGAAAACTCCACCTATGACCTGAACTTCATCAATGCAGCAAAGGAAGCCTGTGAGGCAGCAGGTGTGGAATATGTGTTAAAGACAGGTATTCCTGAAGGACAGGAATGTTATGATGCGGCATGTGAGCTGGCAGATGCAGGATGCGGCATTGTTTTCGCAGATTCCTTCGGCCACGAGGATTACATGATCGAGGCAGCAAAGGAATATCCTGATGTACAGTTCTGCCACGCTACAGGAACCAAGGCACATACGGAAGGGCTTGCAAATTATCACAATGCATTTGCTACCATCTTCCAGGGACGTTATCTGGCAGGTATTGCTGCAGGTATGAAGCTGAACGAGATGATAGATGCAGGCGAGATCACAGCTGACAAGGCAAAGATGGGTTATGTCGGAGCTTTCACCTATGCAGAGGTTATTTCCGGATACACATCATTCTATCTCGGAGCAAAGTCTGTATGCCCTTCAGTTACAATGGAAGTTACCTTTACCGGATCATGGTATGACGAGACAGCAGAGAAGGAAGGTGCAAATACACTTATCCAGCACGGCTGCGTACTTATCTCACAGCATGCGGATTCAATGGGCGCACCTACAGCATGTGAGACAGCAGGAGTTCCCGATGTTTCCTATAACGGATCAACAGAAAGTGCTGCGCCCAACACCTTCATCGTATCCTCAAGGATCAACTGGACACCTTATTTCTCACATATCATTGACTGTGTAAATAACGGCAAAGCTATTGAGACCGACTATACCGGCGATCTTTCAACAGGATCTGTTGAGCTTACCAGCTTCGGAGCAAAGGCTACCGCAAAGGGTACCGAAGAAGCGGTTGAAAAGGCTAAGGCAGAGCTTGAGGCCGGAACACTTCATGTATTTGACACCAAGACCTTTACCGTTGAGGGTAAGGAACTTACAAGCTATCAGGCAGACGTTGATACTGATGCCGATTACACACCGGATCATGAAGTTATAAAGGACGGCTACTTTGACGAGTCCGGTTCTGAATTCAGATCCGCTCCTTTCTTTGATATTCAGATTGACGGAATTACGCTTCTTGATACTGCATATTGATGAATTGATAACCCGGGGCGGCACTGCCGCCCCTTTTATGTATTTTTATGGGGGGCCGTTACGGCGGCGAAGACTATAACAAAAAGGAGCTTGAGCAGCGTAAAATGAGCAAAACAGCGGTATCTTTCAGAGGCATATCAAAGGCCTTCGGAATGAAGATCGGTAATGATAATGTGGATCTCGATGTATACAGGGGTGAGATCCTGTCCCTTCTCGGGGAAAACGGAAGCGGAAAAACAACCCTGATGAACATGCTTGCCGGAATATATTATCCTGATTCGGGGGAGATCTATGTAGATGATAAGCTTGTGGATATAAGTTCACCTAAACAGGCTTTTGATTTAGGCATAGGTATGGTGCACCAGCATTTCAAGCTGGTGGATGTACTCACGGCATCGGAAAACATTGTTCTCGGACTTGAAGGAAAGCTTAACCTGAAGGAAGCAGAGATAAAGATAAAGGAGATCTGTGACAAATACGGATTTGAGATCGATCTTCATAAAAAGATTTATGATATGTCGGTTTCGGAGAAGCAGACGGTTGAGATAGTTAAGGTGCTTTACAGGGGGGCAGATATTCTGATTCTTGATGAACCTACTGCCGTGCTGACTCCTCAGGAAACAGAGAAGCTTTTCAAGGTAATGAGGAATATGAAGGCTGACGGTAAGTCCATAATCATCATTACACACAAGCTCCATGAGGTAAAGGAGATCTCGGACAGGGTGGCGGTTCTCCGTAAGGGAAAGTTTATCGGTGAAATGGTTACGGCGGAATCCGATGAACAGCAGATGACGAATATGATGGTGGGACGCCAGGTATCCCTTAACATCGAGAGAAAGGAACCTGTCAACGTAAGGCCGAGGATAAAGGTTGAGAACCTGAATGTCAGGGATTCGGCCGGAGTTTTGAAGATAAAGGATGTTTCATTTACCGCTAATGCAGGTGAGATACTTGGTATAGCAGGTATATCGGGCTGCGGACAGAAGGAGCTTTTGGAAGCGATCGCCGGTCTCCAGGGAGTGGAATCGGGACATATCACATACTGCATGGAGGGAAAGGAAGATGTGGATCTCGTCGGAAAGGATCCGGAGATCATAAACAAGATGGGGGTTTCCCTTTCCTTCGTACCTGAGGACAGGCTTGGCATGGGTCTTGTAGGAAACATGAACCTTGCGGAGAATATGATGCTTCGAAGCTACAGGAAGGGTAGATCAAAGATCTTTACGGACAGAAAGACCCCAAGAGAGCTGGCGGAAAAAGTTGTCAGCGAACTGGATGTAAATACTCCCGGTATTGATACGCCGGTCCGCAGGCTTAGCGGCGGTAACGTACAGAAGGTGCTGGTGGGCAGGGAGATCGCATCGGATCCCAGTGTCCTCATGACAGCATATGCGGTGAGGGGTCTCGATATCAATTCTTCCTACATGATATATGATCTCCTCAATCAGCAGAAGGCCGCCGGAACAGCGGTTATATACGTGGGTGAAGATCTGGATGTGTTGCTGGAGCTGGCAGACAGGATACTGGTACTCTGCGACGGAGAGGTATCCGGTATCGTTGACGGAACATCGGTAGACAAGAATACTCTTGGACTTTTGATGACTAAGAAAGGAGGTGCGGCATAATGGATAACAAGAAATCCAAAAACTCTCTTTTCCATGTTGTCAAAATAGACTATACCCCGAGATCAAAGGAGTGGATAGTAAGAGCCGTTGCGATAATAGCGGCATTACTGCTCTGTGCCGTTATCACGACCATTCTGACCGGAGATAATCCGATACAGATATACAAAACTATCTGGGAGGGAGCCTTCGGTTCAGAGAGAAAAATCTGGATAACCCTGCAGAATATTTCTATCCTTTTGATCATTTCCCTTGCGCTTACGCCTGCATTCAAGATGCAGTTCTGGAATATCGGAGGAGAGGGACAGGTGCTGATCGGAGGATTGGCTGCGGCCGCCTGCATGATCTGCATAGGTGATAAAGTCCCGAATGCAGTCCTTATTCTGATAATGATCGTATCATCCATCGCCGCAGGTGCCATTTGGGCCATGATCCCTGCCATATTCAAAGCGAAGTGGAATACGAACGAGACCCTTTCCACACTGATGATGAACTATATAGCTATACAGCTCGTTGCATATTACATCATCGTTTGGGAGGTTCCCAAGGGATCTGGTAAGATCGGTATCATCAATCAGAATACGGCAGCCGGATGGCTTCCGAATGTCGGGAATAAGTACCTGCTTCCCATAATAGTTGCCGTAATTCTGACAGCATTCGTTTATATCTATCAGAAATACACGAAACAGGGATATGAGATCTCTGTTGTGGGAGAAAGTAAAAATACGGCATCCTATGTCGGGATCAAGGTGGAAAAGGTCATTATACGTACCATGCTCCTGTCCGGAGCGATCTGCGGAATAGCAGGTCTGCTGCTGGTAGGCGGAATCAATCATACCATCACCACCACCATTGCAGACGGTCAGGGCTTTACCGGAGTAATGGTATCATGGCTTGCCAAGTTCAACCCCATAGCGATGGTGGCAACCAGCTTTCTGATAATACTTATGGACAGAGGTGCGGGAGAGATTTCTACACAGTTTGGATTAAACCAGTCCTTTGCAGATATTCTGACCGGTATTCTGCTATTCTTCATAATCGGCTGTGAATTCTTCTTAAGATACAGGGTAGTGTTTAATACCGGCAAAAAGGAGGGAAGCAAATGATAGATCTTGTGGCATTTATACCCAGAGCGATACAGCAGGGGGTTCCTCTGATGTACGGAAGCTGCGGTGAGACCATCACGGAAAAATCGGGAAACCTGAACCTCGGTATTCCCGGAGTAATGTATGTGGGTGCCATCAGTGGCGTCATCGGTTCATTCTTTTATGAGGAGAGCTGTGCCGGAGCGGGCTTAAATCCGGTTCTTGCCATAGGTATCCCTCTTGTATGTTCACTGATCGGATCCCTGATCATGGGACTGATATACAGTTTTCTGACAGTTACACTGCGGTCAAACCAGAACGTGACCGGTCTTGCAATGACCACCTTCGGAATAGGTTTCGGAAATTTCTTCGGAGGATCCCTTATCAGGATCTCCGGTGCGGATGTTCCGTCGATCGCCTTATCGGAAACCTCCTCATATTTCAGCCGTTCCCTGCCCTTTGCAGATTCCCTGGGGTGGTTTGGAAAGATATTTTTATCCTATGGATTCCTTGCATATGTAGCGATAATCATCTCGCTTTTAGCATCATATATCCTGAAATATACCAGAACCGGACTGCATCTCCGTGCCGTGGGTGAGAGCCCTGCAACTGCCGATGCTGCAGGTATCAACGTTACAAAGTACAAGTATATTTCCACCTGTCTCGGATGTATGATAGCCGGTCTCGGAGGTCTCTATTACGTAATGGATTATGCCTGCGGAGTCTGGTCAAATGATGCGTTCGGAGACAGAGGATGGCTCGCCATCGCTCTTGTAATATTCACGATATGGAAGCCTGATGTCGGAATCTTTTCATCAGTGCTTTTCGGAGGCCTTTACATTCTCTATCTTTACCTCCCTTCGGGAATGGACCATATGGAGATAAAGGAGCTGTACAAGATGCTTCCGTATATTGTTACGCTGGTAGTACTTATTATCACCAGTATGAGAAACAAGAAAGAAAATCAGCCGCCGTTCAGTCTCGGCCAGAATTATTTCAGGGAAGACAGATGACTTTTGCTCCCTTCGGTAAGAGATCCGTTTCAGACAGACTTGATCTCTTCGAGGTAGCTGTAAAGAGTGTACTTTGAAATATTTAATATGCTGCAGACCTTCGGGCCTGATTTTGTGATAAGGAAGGCACCGCTGTCATTTAGGAACTTTACTGCTGACACCTTGTCTTCCTTTGTCATCATTGAAACAGGCTTCCCGACTTTTCTTAAAGCCTGTTCTATAAGATCATCCAGAAGGTCGCTGACATTCGGGGTTATGGATTCCGGAGCCGCATCCGGTTTTTCCGTGTCGATGAAAAGGCGGATATGCTCATCCATGGCATGGAGAAAGGAAATATCGAAATTGATCCCGAATATCCCGATCACCTTTCCCTTATCATCACGGATGTAGATGGTGCTGGATTTTAAGACCTTCCCATCGCTTGTCCTGGTGAGATAGGAAAGCTTGTCTTCCAGGGATTCGGTGCTGTGCTGCAGTGATTCCAGCACAATATGGGAGGGGCCGTCTCCTATGCTCCTTCCGCTGACATGTCCGTTTTCTATGGCAACTATTGTGTGTTCCAGATCCTTCTTTGAAAGATCATGCACCACTGTTTCACAGCTGCTTCCGAATTGTGCGGCTATGCCCTTGGCAAGGCGGGTATAGAAGTTGATCTGAGATTTAGTCATGGCGTACACTCCCTTAAAAACTCATATAAATCAATATAACAGCCAAAAAAAGATTTAGTCAACATACAAATATTTTTCCCTATGAAAGGAGGGCAGGATATGCTTTTGGTCGGTAATGGGATGTTAATAACAAGAGATAATGCTGATCCCTGGTTTCAGGATGGTGCCGTATTGATCGACGGAGATACCATCAAGGAGGCCGGGGATTATCAGACTCTGAAAAAGAAATACCCGGAGGCGGAATTCATTGATGCCCACGGTGGCGTTATAATGCCGGGATTCATCAATGCCCATACGCATATATACTCCGGACTGGCGAGGGGACTGGCTATTGACGGTAATAATCCCACCAACTTCCTCGAGATCCTGGAGGGAATGTGGTGGGCTATAGACAGGAAGCTCTCTCTTGACGGCACCAGAGCCAGTGCATACGCAACAGTCCTGGACTGCATCCGTGACGGCGTGACCACTATTTTCGACCATCACGCCAGCTTCGGAGAGATCCCCGGTTCTCTTTTTGCCATTAAGGATGTATGTAAGGAAATTGGAATACGTTCCTGCCTCTGCTATGAGGTTTCCGAACGTGACGGTGAAGAGAAGACGGATCAGGGAATAAAGGAAAATGCCGACTTTGCAGCCTGGGCCGCAAAGGAAAATGACAGCATGATAAAGGCCATGTTCGGAGGCCATGCCCTGTTCACGATTTCCGATAAGACCTTTGAAAAGATGGTGGAAGCAAATAACGGCATGACCGGCTTCCATATCCATGTGGCGGAGGGCATGAATGATGTGTATGACAGTCTCAGGAATTACGGCTGCCGTCCCGTCAACCGCCTGCTGTATAACGGCATCCTCGGGGAAAGGACCCTCCTCGGGCACTGCATACATGTGAGCCCGGCGGAGATGGATATCATAAAGGAAACCGGAACAATGGTAGTCAATAATCCCGAGTCCAATATGGGCAACGCAGTGGGCTGCGCCCCGGTTCTGCAGATGATGAAGAAGGGTATCCCCGTCGGTATGGGAACCGATGCATATACCCACGATATGCTGGAGAGCCTGAAGGTATTCCTTATCATCCAGAGGCATAATGCGGCGCTTCCCAATGTGGCCTGGGGTGAGGGCGTTCAGATGCTTATTCTTAATAACCGGGATATTGCGGAAAAGTACTTCGGCCGTCCTCTGGGAATAATAAGGGAAGGCGCAGCGGCAGATGTGATAGTAATGGACTATAAGCCCTTTACTCCCTTCTCTGATGAAAATATCGACGGGCATATGATATTCGGAATGATGGGAAAGAACTGCAGAACAACCATCATAAACGGAAAGGTTCTTTATAAGGATCGTGAATTTGTGGGTATAGATGAGGAGAAGATCAACGCCTGGACAATGGAGCAGAGTAAAAAGCTCTGGGGCGATCTGAATCACAGAACGTATTAGGAGGTATATTTTAATGAGCGACATTATGAGACCCATGTCCTTTGAGCATCTTATGGAGTGGATACTGAAGGAGTATGAGACATCCGGCAGCATATTCGGTGTCAGGCATTTCGTTAAGCATGACGGAAAGGTAAAGATGCCTGTATTTAACGAAGTGCTTGAATCTCCCTTCGGACCGGCAGCGGGACCGAATACCCAGCTGGCACAGAATATCGTTGCGTCCTATGTGTCCGGTTCCAGATTCTTTGAATTAAAGACGGTTCAGATAATGGACGGCGAGGAGCTCAGTAAATGCGTAAACAAGCCCTGTATCACCGCAGGAGACGAATGCTATAACTGCGAGTGGTCCACGGAGCTGACAGTTCCGGAGGCATTTACGGAATATGTGCATGCCTGGGTGGCCTGCAAGCTTTTGGCAAAGGAATTCGGATTCGGTGATCCCGACGCCTTCGTATTCAACATGTCTGTGGGCTATGACCTGGAGGGAATAAAATCCGAAAAGATCGACAAGTATATCGAGGATATGAAGGAAGCTAAAGATACGGCAGCCTTTAAGGAGGCTGTTGACTGGGCTCTTTCCAATTTAGACAGATTTAAGAATGTGGACGAGGCCTTTGTAAAAGGTATCTCATCCAATATATCCGAGTCCATTACAGAATCTACGCTTCACGGCTGCCCTCCGGATGAGATCGAGAGGATCGCTACGTATCTGATGACGGAAAAGCATCTCCACACCTTTATCAAATGCAATCCCACACTTTTAGGATACGATTATGCGAGAAAGCGTCTTGACGGCCTGGGCTTTGATTATATTGTCTTTGACGACCATCATTTCAGGGAAGATCTCCAGTGGGCGGATGCGATCCCCATGTTTAAGCGGCTGATAGCGCTGGCAGGGGAGAAGAACCTGGAATTCGGAATAAAGCTCACAAATACCTTCCCTGTGGACGTAAAAGCAGGAGAGCTTCCGAGTGAAGAAATGTATATGGCGGGACGTTCGCTCTTCCCTCTTACGATCCATCTTGCACGGCTTATTACGGATGAATTCGACGGTAAGCTCCGTATTTCCTATTCCGGCGGTGCGGTGATACAGAATATCAGCGACCTCTTTAATGCCGGCATCTGGCCGATCACCATGGCTACAAACGTGCTGAAACCCGGAGGATACGAGAGGTTTACGCAGATAGGAGAGGCTCTTAAGGGTATTGATCCGGGACGCTTCACTTCCGTTAACGTGCAGGCTGTGCGTGCAATGGATGAGGGAGTAAATAACGATCCTCTGTACAGAAAGCCCGTTAAGCCTCTGCCTGAACGTCATGTTGATAAAAAGCTCCCGCTTTTTGACTGCTTTACATCACCCTGCCGTGAAGGCTGTCCCATAGCGCAGGATATACCCGCTTATCTCCGGGCAATGGAGGAAGGAGACGCGGCACGCGCCTTTGAGATCATTATAGAGAGAAACGCGCTGCCCTTTATTACAGGAACCATCTGCCCTCATCACTGCGGCGACAAGTGCATGAGGAACTATTACGAAGAGACCCTGCATATCAGGGATATGAAGCTGGAAGCCGCAAAGAAGGCCTACGAGCAGATCCTTCCTTCCCTTAAGAGTCCGGATAAGAAGGGAGATAAGAAGGTTGCTGTGGTAGGAGGAGGACCGGCCGGTTTATCAGCAGCTTACTTTTTGACGAGAGCCGGAATCCCCACCACGATCTTTGAAAGAAAAGACACTCTTGGCGGCATTGTGAGACATGCGATACCCGCTTTCAGGATAAGCGATGACTCGATCGAAAAGGATAAGTCTCTCTGCCTCGCATACGGCGCTGAAGTAAAGACCGGCGTGGAAGTTAAGAGCGTTCAGGAATTAAAGGATCAGGGATATACCGATGTGGTGATCGCGGCAGGTGCCTGGAAGCACGGAGATCCGCGCCTTAAGTACGGGGATGTGATGGATGCCCTTGAATTCCTTACAAAGGCAAAGTCAGATCCCGGATCCCTGAATCTCGGTAAGAATGTAGTGGTTTTGGGCGGCGGAAATACCGCCATGGATACTGCAAGAGCCGCCCTGAAGATAAAGGGAGTGGAGAAGGTACGCCTGGTCTACAGGAGAACAAAGAGATACATGCCTGCGGATGAGGAGGAACTGAACGAGGCGGTAAAGGACGGCGTTCAGTTTATGGAGCTTCTCGCACCTGTCGGAGTGAAAGACGGCACCCTCACCTGCTCTGTTATGGAGCTCGGTGAAGCAGATGAATCCGGACGCCGCTCACCGGTAGATACAGGTAAAACGACAGAAATACCTGCGGATACCGTGATCGCCGCCATCGGTGAAGCCATAGAAAGCGGTCTTTATGAAGCCTCGGGGGTAGAGCTCGATAAAAAGGGACGTCCTGTTGTGAATAAGGATATGCTTACAGGCGTTTCCGGTGTATATGCCGTGGGTGACGGAAGAAGAGGCCCCGCTACCGTGGTTGAAGCCATATCCGATGCCGCCCGGGCAGCCGCTGCCATAGCAGGCATTCGCTTTGACAGATACTACGGAGATAACAGTGCAGCAGACTATAAGCCCTATCTCGATAAAAAGGGAGTGGTATGTACCGATACATCCGGCAGCCCGGATAAGAGATGCCTCGGCTGTCCTTCCGTATGTGCCGTCTGTGCGGATGTCTGTCCCAACAGGGCCAATGTGATGATCTCCGTAGCGGGAGGAAAGACGGAAATACTCCATGTTGACGGTATGTGTAATGAGTGCGGAAACTGCGCAGTATTCTGTCCGTATGACGGGGCACCCTATAAGGATAAATTCACATTGTTCTGGAGTGAGGAAGACTTTAAGAACAGTCAGAATGAGGGCTTTGCCGTTCTCGGCGAAGACAGTTTCCTCCTCCGTCTGGATAAAAAGGAAGAAAAGCTGGATCTTGCGGGAATGGAAAGAGTATCCAAAGAAGCTGCGGCGATAGTAAAAGCCGTAACAAAGGATTATTCATATCTTCTTTGAAATACCGTTGACAGCAGGAAGAAACAGGCATATCATTAAACCAAACAAAAAGTTTGGTTGCAAGAATAATATTTAGGAATCTGAAAGGAGTCGGTGATGGATAAGATCAAATGGGTCCTGAATAAGATGCCGAAAAGCGATGACAAATGGCTTTCCGTCATGTCCCTCGACAATGTGGAGAAGGCAAGGGCCTTTCACAGGGGATTTCCCCAGTATTCGGTAACGCCTCTTGCAGATCTGAAGGAGATGGCTTCATACCTCGGTCTCTCTTCACTCTGCGTAAAGGATGAGAGCTATCGTTTCGGTCTAAATGCTTTCAAGGTTCTCGGCGGATCCTTTGCCATGGCGAAATATATCGCAAAGGAAACGGGACGTGATGTTTCCGAAATGACCTACGATTATCTGACGGGTGATGAGCTCAGGAAGGAATTCGGACAGGCCACTTTCTTTACCGCAACAGACGGAAATCACGGACGCGGCGTGGCCTGGGCTGCCAACAAGCTGAAACAGAAGGCGGTTGTGCACATGCCGAAGGGCAGCACCAAGACCAGATTTGACAATATCGCAAAGGAGGGGGCGAAGGTCACCATTGAAGAACTGAACTATGATGACTGTGTGCGCCTCGCCGCAAAGGAAGCCGCGGAAACCGAGCACGGAGTTGTTGTTCAGGATACCGCCTGGGACGGATATGAAGAGATCCCTTCATGGATAATGCAGGGCTACGGCAGCATGGCCGGTGAAGCGGCCGAAGGGCTGAAGGAGATAGGAATAGAGCGTCCTACCCATGTATTTGTGCAGGCAGGAGTCGGAAGCCTGGCCGGTGCAGTGGTAGGATATTTCACAAATCTCTATCCCGACAATCCTCCGAAATTCATCATAATGGAAGCCGAGATCGCGGCCTGCCTCTATAAAGGTGCTGTTGCCGGAGACGGAGAACCCCGCATAGTTGACGGTGATCTTCTTACCATCATGGCGGGACTGGCCTGCGGCGAACCTAATACCATCGGCTGGGATATCTTAAGGAACCACGCAGACGCCTTTCTTTCCTGTCCCGACTGGGTAGCGGAAAAGGGAATGAGGATGCTTACCGCTCCGTTCAGGAATGACCCGAGAGTGATAAGCGGCGAGTCCGGAGCTGTGGGAATGGGCGTCATCAGCACTGTCATGCAGGATGAATCATACCGTGAACTGAAGGATGGTTTAGGGCTTAATAAGGATTCGAAGGTTCTGATGTTCTCCACAGAGGGGGATACGGATCCGGATAAATACAAGGAAATAGTATGGGGAAAAGTGCAGTAGAAAGGAGATAAAAGAAATGTCACTGGATTTTGAAAAGATCAAGGAAGCTGCAGAGGGCTACAGGAAGGATATGTGTGCTTTCCTCCGGAAGATGATCTCCTATCCCAGCGAAAGCTGTGAGGAAAAGGAAGTAGCAGAGTGCATTAAAGCCGAGATGGAAAAGCTGGGCTTTGATAAGGCTGAGATAGACGGCCTCGGAAACGTCATCGGATGGATGGGAGACGGCGATAAGATAATCGCCATTGACGGACATATCGATACGGTAGGTATCGGTAACCGTGACAATTGGGAAAAGGATCCCTACGAGGGATATGAGACAGATGAGATAATCTACGGCAGAGGCGGCTCCGACCAGGAGGGCGGCGTGGCGTCAGCTGTTTACAGTGCAAAGATCATGAAGGATCTGAACCTGATACCGAAGGGATACAAGATCATGATCGTGGGTTCCGTTCAGGAAGAGGACTGCGACGGAATGTGCTGGCAGTATATCTACAACAAATCAAATATCAAGCCCGAATTCGTTATCTCCACAGAGCCTACAGACGGAGGCATATACAGGGGACACAGGGGACGTATGGAGATACGTGTGGATGTAAAGGGCGTATCCTGCCACGGCTCCGCTCCGGAAAGAGGAGATAACGCGATCTACAAGATGGCTGATATCATCGCCGATATCCGCGCCCTTAATAACAATGGCTGTGATGAGAGCACAGAGATAAAGGGTCTTGTAAAGATGCTCTCTCCCAAATACAACCCCGACCACTATGAAGATGCCAGGTTCCTTGGAAGAGGCACCTGCACGATATCACAGATCTTCTATACCTCGCCCAGCCGCTGTGCAGTGGCTGACAGCTGTGCGGTTTCGGTTGACCGCCGCATGACTGCCGGCGAGACCTGGGAATCCTGTCTGGATGAGATCCGCGCACTTCCCAGCGTACAGAAGTACGGGGATGACGTTAAGGTTTCCATGTATATGTATGACCGTCCTTCATGGACCGGAGAGGTTTATGAGACGGAGTGCTACTTCCCCACATGGATCAATAAGGAAAATGCAGCCCATGTAAAGGCTCTCTATGAAGCACATAAGGCACTCTACGGTGAGCACAGGATGGGCCCCGACTCCACAAAGGAGCTTCGGAACAGACCGCTTATCGATAAGTGGACCTTCTCCACAAACTGTGTAAGTATCCAGGGACGTTACGGCATACCCTGTGTAGGCTTCGGACCCGGTGCCGAGAGCCAGGCACATGCACCCAATGAGATCACCTATAAGGATGACCTTGTAAGATGCGCTGCTGTTTACACCGCTGCTGTAAACCTCTATAACGAGGCAGATAAGACGGATGATGTAACACAGTTCAGGGCAGGGAAGACGAATAACGATATAAAATAATATGATTAAAGCGCCAAAAGTTCTTGTCACCACACAAGCTTGCTTGTGGTGGGGACAAGAACTTTGGACGCCAAACAATAGGGGCAAGTGGCAATATAGAAAGGAGAAATATGAGCACCTTAAAAGAATTTACCGATAAGCTTGGCAGACTGAATTACAAGAATATGTATGAGGACAACTTCTTCCTTACCTGGGAGAAGACCGATGATGAGATCGCGGCTGTATTTACGGTTGCTGATGCGCTCCGTCATTTAAGGGAGAATAACATTTCCACAAAGATCTTTGATTCCGGACTCGGCATTTCCCTATTCAGGGACAATTCCACCAGAACAAGGTTCTCCTTCGCTTCGGCCTGCAACCTCTTAGGCCTTGAAGTGCAGGATTTAGACGAGGGCAAGAGCCAGATCGCCCACGGAGAGACTGTCCGTGAGACAGCCAACATGATCTCTTTCATGGCTGATGTCATCGGTATCCGCGATGATATGTATATCGGCAAGGGCAATAAGTACATGCATGATGTTGTTGATGCCGTAACCGAAGGCCATAAGGACGGAGTTTTAGAGCAGAAGCCCACCCTTGTAAACCTTCAGTGCGATATCGACCATCCCACACAGTGTATGGCAGACATGCTCCACATCATTCATGAATTCGGCGGAGTAGAGAATCTGAAGGGTAAGAAGGTTGCAATGAGCTGGGCATATTCACCGAGCTACGGAAAGCCCCTTTCGGTTCCCCAGGGCGTTATCGGCCTCATGACCCGTTTCGGAATGGATGTAACACTGGCACATCCCGAAGGCTATGATGTAATGAAGGATGTTGAAGAGGTGGCAAAGAAGAATGCAGCGGCAACAGGCGGCAGCTTCAAAAAGACCAACTCCATGGCGGAAGCTTTCAAGGATGCGGACATTGTTTATCCCAAGAGCTGGGCGCCTTACGCAGCAATGGAAAAGAGGACTGACCTCTATGCAAAGGGCGACGATGCCGGAATAAAGGCTCTTGAAAAGGAGCTTCTGGCCCAGAACGCAGAACATAAGGACTGGTGCTGCACGGAAGAACTGATGAAGACCACAAGGAACGGCAAGGCCCTCTATCTCCACTGCCTGCCTGCGGATATAAACGACGTATCCTGCAAGGACGGTGAGGTTGAGGCATCCGTATTTGACCGTTACCGCGTGCCTCTTTACAAGGAAGCAAGCTTCAAGCCCTATATCATCGCAGCCATGATCTTCCTTGCAAAGGTAAAGGATCCCGTGGCTACACTCAAGGCTCTTGAGGACAGAAAGGCCCCCAGGCATTTTCAGTAAAAAGAGGTGATCCGCTATGGGAAAGAAAATAGTAATAGCCCTGGGCGGAAACGCTCTGGGAAATAATCTGCCGGAACAGATGGCAGCGGTTAAAAAGACCTCTGTCGCCATAGCAGACCTTATCGAGGACGGACACGAGGTCGTGATCGTTCACGGAAACGGTCCCCAGGTGGGCATGATACAGAACGGCATGACCCTCCTTACCAGATCGGATCCGGAAAAGTATATTCCCTGTCCGCTTTCGGTATGCGTGGCAATGAGCCAGGGTTATATAGGATACGATCTGCAGAACGCCCTTAAGGAAGAACTGCTGGACCGGGGGATAAAGAAGGACTGTGCCACCGTGCTTACCCAGGTGGAGGTGGATATCAATGATCCCGCTTTCGAGAATCCCACCAAGCCCATAGGCGCCTTCATGACAAAGGAAGAAGCGGACGCCCTGGTGCGCGACCGTGATTATAAGGTTGTGGAGGATGCCGGGAGAGGATACCGGAGAGTGGTTGCTTCCCCTAAGCCGAAAGCCATAGTAGAGCTGGATACCATCCAGTCCCTTATGGAGTCGGATCATATAGTGGTGGCCTGCGGAGGCGGCGGTATCCCCGTATATCACACTTCGGAACACCACCTGAAGGGGGCGGCAGCGGTAATAGACAAGGATTTTGCAGCGGAGTGTCTCGCTGAAGCGCTTGACGCCGACTTTCTGATAATCCTTACCGCAGTAGAAAAGGTTGCCATACACTTTGGAAAACCGGATGAGAAATGGCTGTCAGAGCTTACCCCGGATGAAGCCAGGAAGTATATAGAGGACGGAGAATTCGCACCCGGATCCATGCTTCCGAAGGTTGAGGCTTCGGTTAAATTCGCTGAATCCGGAAAGGGAAGAAAAGCTCTGATCACCCTTCTGGAAAAGGCAAAGGACGGAATAGCCGGAAAGACCGGCACAATGATACATATATGATATAAAAGGAGGACAATATGAATCAGGCAGTACACACAGACAATGCTCCTGCGGCAATAGGACCTTATTCACAGGGAGTTAAGGCAGGAAATACCATTTACGTTTCAGGACAGCTCCCGATAGACCCTGCAACCGGAGAATTTGCGGGAGATGATATCAAGGCCCAGACAAAGCAGAGCCTTACCAATATCCAGAACATCCTTAAGGAAGCCGGCGCAGGCATGGAAAATGTCGTAAAGACCACAGTTCTTCTTTCTGACATTTCAGAATTCGCAGCCATGAATGAGGTTTATGCGACCTTCTTCAAAGAGCCTTTCCCGGCAAGGGCAGCCTTCCAGGTTGCTGCTGTTCCCAAGGGTGCAAAGGTTGAAATCGAAGCGATTGCAGTGATCTGATCATTATGCCCTCAGTACAAAGCTGGGGGCATTGTTTTAAATTCAAACTGAGAAATCCGGCGTTCTAAGCGAAACGAAGGCGGGTTATTTCGGAAAGGCAGACTATGAAGACTGTAATAAAAAACGGAACGGTTGTAAGCGATACGGAATGTATAAAGGCTGACGTACTGATAGAGGACGGGAAGATAAAGGAGGTCGCTCCCCGGATTGATTCCTCCGGAGCGGAAGAAACAGATGCTGAGGGAAAGCTGGTGCTTCCCGGTGCTATAGACGCCCATACCCATATGGATCTTGACGTCGGCTTTACCCGGGCCTGCGATGATTTTTATAACGGTACTGTGGCTGCGGCCTGTGGGGGGACCACCACGATAATAGACCACATGGCCTTTGCACCGGCGGGTTCCTATCCCTGGCACCAGGTGAATGAGTACCATAAACTCGCTGACGGTATCGCCGTTATAGATTACGGTTTTCACGGGGTTCTACAGGAAAAGGCGGATGAACGCACCTTGTCGGAGATGAAGGAGATAGCTGAAAAGGAGGGCATCACCAGCTTCAAGCTCTATCTCACCTATGACTTCATGCTTCGGGATAAGGATGTGTTTGCCGTTCTTAAAGAAGCAAAAAAAGACAATATCCTTATAACGGTCCACTGTGAAAATGACGGTATAGTAAATTACCTCCGGGATTCCTACGGGAAAGAAGGCAAGCTCTCTGCCGCATATCATCCGAAGAGCCGGCCTGATCTTGCTGAGGCAGAAGCGGTGAACAGGATGCTCTATATGGCGGAATGTGCGGATGAAGCGCCGCTGTACATCGTTCATCTTTCCAGTGAAGCGGGACTTAAGGAGGTGCTGAGGGCAAGAGAAGCCGGACAGAAGCACTTCGGAGTGGAGACCTGTCCCCAGTATCTAATATTGGATGACAGCCTTTATGACGATCCGAAGGAGGGGCTGAAGGCCATCATGTCTCCGCCGTTAAGGAAAGGTGCGGACCGGGATGCCCTTTGGAAAGCTCTTAAAGAAGATGTCCTCGATACCGTGGCAACGGATCACTGTCCCTTTACCTTTTCAGAACAGAAGCAGAGAGGGGCGGATGATTTCCGCATGTGTCCAAACGGCGCTCCGGGAGTTGAAGAAAGGCTTATCCTTCTATATAGTGAAGGAGTGAGGAAGAACAGGATATCGCTGCCGCAGCTTGTAAAATATTCGTCGGCAAATCCTGCCAGGATCTTCGGGCTCTACCCTGAAAAGGGAGCGGTAAAGGCAGGAGCGGATGCGGATATAGTTATCCTTGATCCCGGAAAGAAGACGCTCATTACTTCAGGAAGAATGCACGGAAACGCGGATTATACCTGTTACGAGGGAATGGAGCTCGACGGCGCGATAGATACAGTAATGCAGCGGGGCCGGATCATTGTAAAAGATAATGAATTCACAGGGGCAAAGGGCGACGGACATTATCTTAAGAGAGGCATCTCTTCCATCTGCTGAAAAGAAAATGCGGATAATCAGGAGTGATCATCCGAATTCTTCGGATAAAAGCCGGTCGCTGTACTCTTTAAGCTTTTTACAATACCTGTCATAGGAGGCAAGGATATTCTCCGCTTCCTCTGTCAGGGCAGCTCCGCCGCCGTTCTTTCCGCCGGTGGAGGATTCCAGCAGTTTGAAACCCAGACCTTCCTCTGCGTTTTTTGTTATGGTCCAGGCCTTTGAATAAGCCATGTTCATGGCTTTGGCAGCCGCGCGTAAGGAGTGATGGGTTTCTACTTTATGCAGTAGCTCCGCGATCCCGGGACCAAAGCATTTGCGGTCTGTAAATATTCTGACAGTAATAACGGCGTTCAGTTTCTTTTCCATTGAATCCTCCGTGATCTTAATCCCATAAGTTCCCTTAAGACCAACTATACACAGCGTCGGTTATCTTGTAAAGAAATCCCGGATCTGATAGTATTATCTTGATCTTATTCCGAGAATAACGGGAAAGGATTTAGTGTTGAAGGATATGGAACTGAAGGCAGTCATTACTTTTCATACCACGGCTGAAGCCATGGCCACGGAAAAAGCCTGTAAGGAAAGAGGAATAGAGGGGCGGCTGTTTCCTACCCCCCGTTCTCTTACCGCAGACTGCGGAATAGCCTGGTGCGGTCCCGCGGATACCCGTAATACTTTAGAAGAAATGCTGTCTGCGGAAAAAATAGAATATGACGGAATACACGAGCTGGAGCTCTGAATGGATATATCCGGATTTTTAAAAACAGGAAAAGGTCTGACCGCCATCATTGGCGGAGGCGGAAAAACAACGCTTCTCTATACCCTTGCGGAAGAGCTAAAGGAAAAGGGCTCAATTATTATCTGCACCTCTACGCATATCAGGATCCCGGAGCAGTACCCCCTTATAACAGGAGGAATTGACGAACTGAAGGCCGGCTTACCGGAGCCTGTCATATGTGTGGGACGCACTGCGGAAAACGGGAAGATAACAGCTCCCTGGATCTCCTTTGAAGAGCTTGAAGGCCTTGCGGATTATGTGCTGGTGGAAGCAGACGGGGCAAGGGGACTGCCATTAAAGGCTCACGCAGGGCATGAGCCGGTGATCCCGCCGAATGCAGGTAAAACCGTTTTGGTGGTGGGGGCTGATGGATTCGGAAAGAAAGTTAAGGAGGTCTGCCACCGGCCGGAGCTTTGGGCGGAGATTGCGGGAGTATCTGAGGAAGATGAGGCTGCTCCGGAAAGCGAAGCAGAAGTTATCGGAAAAGAAGGCTTTGGTGACGTGGTCTTTATAAATAAAGCGGAAACAGAGGAACAGAAGGCTGCCGCCGGAAAGATGGCAGCGTTGCTGAAGGTTCCGGTGATCATCGGAAGTTTGAGATATAAGGAGTACAGAGAATGGCCGTAAGGGTGCTTATACGAGGGGCAGGAGATATCGCAAGCGGGATAGCTTTGAGGCTTCACCGCGCAGGGATGGAGATCATTATGACTGAAACCGCCTGTCCTACAACCATACGGCGCACGGTGGCCTTCTCCGGGGCTGTGACAGAGCATGAGCAGAAGGTGGAAGATATCACGGCTGTATTAGCTGATACTGCAGAGGAGGCATTGAAGCTCGTTTCCGAAAAAAAGATACCGGTCCTCATCGATCCCGGATGTGACTGCAGGAAGGAGCTATCTCCCGATGTCGTCGTTGATGCGATCCTCGCTAAAAGGAACCTCGGAACGGATAGGACCTTTGCACCGGTTGTGATAGGCGTGGGCCCCGGCTTTACGGCGGGAGAGGACTGCCATGCAGTTATAGAGACCATGCGGGGACATACACTTGGAAGGGTATATTATAAGGGGAGCGCTCTGCCGAATACCAATATTCCCGGGCTGATCGGGGGCTTTGCGGGAGAAAGGGTGCTGCGTGCCCCGGA
Organism: Lachnospiraceae bacterium; assembly: GCA_024683935.1. Next base: position 25,839 of record JAIKXV010000045.1, read on the forward strand.
TGACGGTAAATTCACCGGGATACGGAAGATTGGAGATATGGTGGAAGCGGGTGAGACCGTGGGAACGGTGAACGGCATTCCTATGAAAGCCACGATATCCGGCGTACTGCGGGGGCTTCTCGCAGACGGAGTGAGCGTGAAAAAGGGAATGAAGTCGGGAGACGTGGATCCGAGAGGAGAAAAGGAATACTGTAATTTAGTTTCCGATAAGGCCCTGTCCGTTGCCGGAGGCGTACTGGAAGCGATAATGCATTTTGGATCAGAGATCGGGGAGCGGAATTAACGAAATGGCTGAAACAGATATCAAACTTACAAAGCTTGCCAGGTGTGCCGGCTGCGGCGCCAAGGTGGGCGCGGGGGTTCTCGCGGAGCTTCTCGGAGATATGAAGGTGCACCATGATCCGGCCCTCCTGGTCGGTTATGATAAATCAGATGATGCCAGTGTCTATAAGCTGTCAGATGATCTGGCCCTGGTGCAGACCGTGGATTTTTTCCCGCCCATACATGATGATCCATACATTTTCGGACAGATAGCTGCCGCAAACGCACTGTCCGATGTGTACGCCATGGGAGGGGAGCCAAAGACAGCCCTTAATATCATGGCTGTTCCAAAGGATATGCCTGCGGAAACCGTCCATGAGATCCTGAGGGGAGGCTATGACAAGGCGTATGAGGCCGGGGCGGTCATATCCGGCGGACACAGCATACTGGATGATGAACCAAAGTACGGACTTGCGGTTACGGGTTTTATCCATCCGGATAAGATACTTACAAACAGCGGCGCCAGGCCCGGAGACCGGCTGATCCTCACAAAGCCCCTGGGCACAGGGATCATAACCACCGCCGCAAAAGTAAATATGGCTGGCGAAGACCTGATGGACAGGGCGGTAGGGCTCATGACTATCCTGAACAGAGCCGCAAGGGACATAATGGTAAAATACCGGGTACACGCCTGTACGGATGTTACCGGCTTTTCCCTTATGGGCCACGGTCTCGAGATGGCTGAGGGCAGCGATACGGAACTACATATCAGGGTAAATGATATCGACCTTATTCCGGAAGCCGTGGAGCTTGCGCGTATCGGAATACTGCCGGAGGGGATGTACCGGAACCGGAGTTTTGCGGAAGCAGCAGTGGAACCGGGAGATACGATCCTTGCAGAGCAGGATGTGCTGTACGACCCCCAGACTTCGGGAGGACTGCTGATAGCCGTTGATCCGGATGATGCAGGGAAATTATATGACGAACTTAAGGCAGCGGTTCCTTCTGTACAGATGATAGGAACGGCAGAAGAATACCGCGGCGGAAAAAGGATCTTTCTGCAATGATATATCTCGATAATGCGGCCACTACAATTAAAAAACCGGACTCCGTGGTAAAAGCCGTAACGGAAGCCATGGGCACCATAGGAAACGCATCAAGGGGTGTTCATGAGGGAAGCCTTAATTCGGACAGGCTGATATACGGAGCAAGAGTAAAGCTTGCCTCCTTCTTCAACTGTTCGAAGCCGGAGCAGGTGATCTTTACCGCCAATTCCACTGAAGCCCTGAATACAGCTATAAACGGCACCATTGGAAAAGGGGATCATGTTATCACAACCGTGCTGGAACATAACTCGGTTCTCCGGCCGTTATACCGGCTGGAAAGGGAGCGGAATGTCAGGCTTTCCTTTGTAAATGCCGATAAAAAGGGGCGGATAGATTACGGGGATTTTGAAAGGCTGATCGGTCCCGGCACAAAAGCCATTGTCTGTACCCATGCATCCAATCTTACCGGAAATGTCCCGGATATCAGGAGAATAGGAGAGATTGCCGCAGATCACGCTCTTCTATTTATCGTGGATGCTTCCCAGTCGGCAGGAAGCATAGATATAGATATGAAAGCTGCGGGTATATCCATTCTCTGTTTTACCGGACATAAATCTCTTATGGGACCCCAGGGAACGGGAGGACTCTGTATAGAGGGGGATATTGATGTGGCGCCCTTCAAAACCGGCGGCACCGGAGTGCAGTCACACTTAAAGGAGCAGCCCCGGCAGTACCCGGCCCGGCTGGAAGCCGGAACCCTGAACGGACACGGGATAGCAGGTCTGTCGGCTGCGGTAGATTTTATAAATGAAAAGGGCCTGGATAATATCCATAAAAGGGAAATGGAGCTCGCTGAAAGCTTTGTGGAGATGGTAAAGACCATTCCAGGTGTCAGGATCTACGGTGATCCTGAAGCGGAAATCCGCTGCCCCATAGTGACGATTAATATAGAGGATATGGATTCCTCTATAGTGGCTGACACCCTGATGCAGGATTATGGAATAGCGGTGAGATCCGGAGCCCACTGTGCCCCGCTCATGCACGAGGCTCTGGGAACCACGGAACAGGGCGCAGTCAGGTTCAGCTTCGGATACTTCAACACAATGGAAGAATGCGAAAAAGCTGCTGCTGCGGTCAGGAATATTTCTGACAAAGTGCCCCGATCTTTGTAAGACAGCGGCTTATGATCTTTTTATTTTCCGCAGAGGGTTTTCCCTTTTTCCAGAGCTTATTTATCAAACGGAAATTGCCGATAAGGGACGCCTTTTCCCTTACCTCTTCAAGGACTTTTTCGTCTTCGGTTTCCATATAGTATTTTAAGAACCTGTCAAAGAATTCATTTGCCGTTTTATATGAGAATCCCATGAAATCTTCTACAACGGAGGGGTCATCCTCTCCTAAAACCACATAGAAATAGTAAAGATCGCTTATCTCCACAATTGGATCTCCGACGGACAGTCTGTCCATATCGATAAGAAGCGCCTCTCCATTCTGCATGAATACGTTTCCGGTATGGAAATCACCGTGAACCAGGGTATTTGCAGCCGGAAGCGAATCCAGGAACGCCATGCACTTTCCTGCAAGAGCCTCATCTTCATGCTGCACGCCGCCTCTTACATATTCCCTGACCCTGTCGAGAGCATCCGGGAAGTTGTCGTCCCCGGTAACCTCTATGCCGTGGATGGTATGGGCGAGGTCGGAAATTATCTTTGCATAGATATCCGTCTGTCCGGGGGATCTGGCTATACATCTTGAAACCGTTTCCGAATCCACCATCTCAAACATGGCTCCGTACTTATTTCCAACCGCCACTATCCCGAAGGAGATGGCTGTAGGGATACCAAGTATGAAGGCTCTCCGGGCAAGGGCGATCTCCTGCTCCACATCATGATAGGTATTGTTCTCATTGAATACCTTTATAACCAGTTCATCATCATAGCGGTAAACATCACCTTTGGCGCCGCGGCCTATACGTTCGCAGCCATCTATGGAGAATTCTTTGTATTTTCTGAATCTTGCCTTGTCGGAATCAAAGGTGCCGGGCCAGATGAAATTGATATGCTTGATGAGTTCCTTAAAAGCACCGGTCTTATTCAGGGATAGTTCCACCAGCTCGGCAATGCTCTGGTAGTACCAGAGCTGCTCATTCGGATCGCTCTGATGAAGGGTCTGCCACATTTCCTCGCCCTTCTCGGAATATATGCCGGAAAGGGATCTGATGTTTGCAAGCTTATCTGCAAGCCAGAGCATCTTTACCCCGATGTCCGCGCTGTTTTTTAATACGAGCAGGGATTCTTCCTTACGGCGTTTCCAAGTGGATTTCCTGTCCTCTCCCGGGTATTTGTTTTCGGATTCAGAAGAAACAAGGGCTGCCACTCTTTTTCCGAAACGCTTTTCGATTTCCTCCAGGGTACCGTCCGTATCCTCCACGACATCATGAAGGATCCCGGCTGTAATAACCTCGATGTCATTAGTCATTGTGGACAGTATCTGAGCCACTTCCATCGGATGGAGAATATAGGGGATATTTCCGAATTTACGTACCTTGCCCTGATGCATGACAGTAGAGTATATGATAGCTTCTTCCAACAAATTCATCATAATGGTATTTCCTCGCAGGCGATTGTTTTCTTCAACCTGATGATTATAACATAAATACGGATTTCATCCCCATAAATCATTGTATAATAAAAAGCCGCGTGATATTATTAAAAGAATAATGGATAAACGAAAAAGGAGAGTGTTAATCGTGACAAAAAAGATCAATGTATTTGTTATAGTTACGGGTATCCTGGTGGGAGCGGCGGCCTGTGTGCTGTCTGCGCTTGGAAACCCGCCCAACATGGGATTCTGTATAGCCTGTTTCATAAGGGACATTGCAGGAGCATTAAAGCTTCACACTGCGGCTCCCGTAATGTATTTCAGGCCGGAGATTGTGGGCCTCGTTATCGGATCCCTTATCATGTCGCTTGCCGCAAAGGAGTTTAAGGCAAAGGCCGGTTCATCACCCGCCATCCGCTTTGTGATCGGCGCCTTTGTGATGATAGGAGCCCTGGTCTTCCTCGGCTGCCCCTTAAGAATGGTGATACGTATGGGAGGCGGAGACCTCAACGCCTTTGTGGGGCTTGCAGGCTTCTTTATCGGGATACTTATCGGTGTATTCTTCTTAAAGAAGGGCTTTACCTTAAAACGTTCCTATGAGGTTACGAAGACAGACGGCTTTGCCCTGCCGGTAGTGCTGATAGTGCTGTTTGCAATATTCCTCATTGCTCCCGCGCTTTTTGCTTTTTCGGAAGAAGGCCCCGGATCAAAGTTTGCGCCGGCGGTGATATCTCTTGTAATAGCCCTGATCGTGGGTGCCTTTGCCCAGAAGTCCAGGCTCTGTATGGTGGGTGGCATGAGAGACGCTGTGCTGTTTAAGGATTTCAATCTTCTTTCAGGCTTCGGAGCGATCTTTGTAACCGTGCTTATCGGAAATGTGATACTCGGAAAGTTTGCGGGCTTTTCCACCCTTTCACAACCGATCTCCCATTCGGCGGAGATATGGAATCTTCTCGGTATGGTGCTGGTAGGCTGGGGAAGCGTGCTTCTCGGCGGCTGTCCTTTAAGGCAGCTGATACTGGCAGGTGAAGGAAACGGTGACAGCGCGGTTACAGTTTTCGGTATGCTTACAGGTGCCGCCTTTGCACATAACTTCAAGCTTGCAGGCAGCGCAGACGCGGTAAATGACGGCGTATATACGGTGGGCGGCATTGCAGATACCGGAAAGACCGCATTATTTATCGGTTTTGCGGTGCTCCTCGTGATCTCGCTTATGAACTGCACAATGCTAAGAAAGGAAGAAAACTGATATGATAGATGCAAGAGGACAGAGCTGCCCGATACCCGTGGTAATGGTTCAGGATGCGGTCAAGAAGGGCAATAACCCGGCAGAACTGCAGGTAAAGGTGGACGCCAGGGTGTGTGTGGAGAACATCACAAGATACGCAGCATCCCAGGGTTACACGGTTTCCACGGAAGAGGAAAACGGGGAATATCTGATGACTCTGAAGAAATCCTGAAACGATACTGAAATAACAGAATAAAGCAGATGTTTTAAGACCGTTCCGATTGTCCAGGAACGGTCTTTTGTGTTATAATTGAACATTAATCAGACAATTTGTTTTTGATTTGAAAAAAATTTTGGGAGATATAGTTATGTCCGTATTTACTGTGAATGGCAGGACTGTTACGGTCGATAAAAATCAGAAGCTTATACGTTATCTCAGGGATACCCTTCATCTAACCAGCGTAAAGGACGGCTGCAGCGAAGGTGCCTGCGGTACCTGTACGGTGCTTATCGACGGGAAGCCCATGAGAGCCTGTATCCAGCAGACGGATAAGCTTGACGGCAAGAGCATCATTACCGTTGAAGGTCTGTCGGAGCGGGAAAAAGAGGTATATACCTTTGCTTTCGGAGAAGCAGGCGCGGTACAGTGCGGTTTCTGCACTCCCGGAATGGTGATGTGTGCGAAGGGGCTTCTCGATAATAATCAGGATCCCACCAGGGAAGAGGCCGCGGCTGCAGTACGCGGAAATATCTGCCGCTGCACGGGATATGTGAAGATAGTAGATGCGATAATGCTGGCTGCAAAGATCTTCCGTGACGGAGAGATCCCTGCTCCTTCTGCCGGTGACTGGCAGGTGGGATCCAGGGTACAAAGGATAGATGTGGCGGAAAAGGTGCAGGGATACGGGAAATTCCCTGATGACATCTATGTGGACGGAATGTGCTACGGAAGTGCAGTCCGGAGTGAGTACCCGAGAGCCAGGGTATTAAGCATAGACACAAGTGAGGCAGAGGCTCTGCCCGGAGTTGTATCCGTGCTTACGGCAAAGGATATTCCCGGAAAGATAAATGTAGGACATATCAAAAAAGACCAGCCGACTCTTATCCCGGTCGGAGAGATAACCCATTATCTCGGGGATTCCGTTGCACTTGTCTGTGCAAGGGATCAGGAGACCCTGGAAGAAGCAAAGAAACTGGTGCATGTCGAATATGAGGTATTGCCTGCGGTACATAATCCCGAAGAAGCGGCAAAGCCCGATGCACCGCTGGTATTTGAAACCGATAAGGACAATGTCCAGGCTCATAAGCACGTGAGCCGCGGAGATGCGGATAAAGCCATAGCAGAGAGCAAATATGTTGTTTCCGGGCATTTCGAGACTCCCTGGACGGAACACGCCTTTCTGGAGCCGGAATGCTGCGTGGCGATACCCCTGGATAACGGAGGGGTAAAGCTCCTTACCACGGATCAGAGCGCCCACACCACCTTGCATGAGTGTGCGGAAATGCTGGGCGTTGACCATGAGCACTGCCTTGTTGAAAACCAGCTGGTAGGCGGGGGCTTCGGCGGCAAGGAGGATATGTCCGTTCAGCACCATGCTGCGCTCATTGCCTATGTTTCGAGAGTGCCCGTGAAGGTGAAGCTCTCCAGGGCAGAGTCCATACTGGTGCATCCTAAGCGCCATCCCATGTGGATGGATTTTACAATGGGCTGCGACGAAAACGGAATAATACAGGGCGTAAAGGCAAAGGTGGTTTCAGATACGGGAGCCTTTGCATCCCTTGGCGGACCGGTGCTGGAGAGAGCCTGCACCCATGCAGCGGGACCCTACGCCTATGAAAATTTTGAGATAGAGGGAACTGCCTATTATACAAATAATCCTCCGGCCGGAGCTTTCCGGGGATTCGGCGTTACCCAGACCTGTTTTGCTACAGAAACTCTTTTGAACATAATGGCGGAAAAGATCGGGATAAGCCCCTGGGAGATACGTATGCGGAACGCCATACGTCCCGGAGGAGTGCTGCCTAACGGGCAGATCGTGGGTCCGGAAACCGGTCTTGTCGAAACACTGGAAGTCATTAAACCCTATTATGATGAAGCCGTGAAAAACGGAGATCCGGTGGGACTCGCTTCCGCGATGAAGAACTCCGGAGTGGGCGTTGGACTTCCCGACTGGGGCAGGGCAAAGCTCATTATAGAAGATGATGCAAAGGTGCATATTTATTCCGGAGCTTCCTGCATAGGGCAGGGACTCGGCACGGTTTTAACCCAGATGGTGGTGACCAATGCAGGGATAAGCCCTGATGATATCGTATATGAGCGGAGCAACACCTGGATCGCTCCGGATTCCGGAGACACCTCGGGATCAAGGCAGACACTGATCACAGGAGAAGCAGTAAGAAGAGCCTGTGAAAAGCTTGTTTCCGCAATGCAGGGTAAGACCCTTTCGGATCTTAAGGGACAGGAATTCTACGGAGAGTATCTCGCGGCTACGGATCCCCTGGGAGCGGATGTGCCGAATCCGGTATCCCATGTGGCCTACGGATACGCCGTTCATATGTGTGTCCTTGATAAAGACAGCGGTAAGATAAAGAAGATGGTTGCGGCGCATGATGTGGGAAAGGCAGTAAATCCCCTGTCCTGCGAGGGACAGATAGAGGGTGGTGTGGTAATGTCCATGGGTTACGCCCTTACCGAGCGCTATCCTATAGACGATAACTGCAGGCCCACTGCAAAGTACGGAACCTTAGGACTCTTTAGGGCGCCGGAAGTGCCTGAAGTAAAAGCTATCGTTGTGGATAAGCCGGGATTAAAGATGGCAAACGGAGCCATAGGAATAGGCGAGATCACATCCATTCCGACGGCGCCCGCCATAGCCGATGCCTATTATCATCTTGACGGGAAGAGGCGTTTTTCACTGCCCCTTGAGGGCACGCCCTATGAGAAGAAATAAGAGCCTTCGCGCAGAATGACGCGGCGGGATTATCCGCTGTCAGGATACTATGTCGGATTTGGTGTCGATATCGGAAAGCTCTCCGGGACCGACTTCATAGAGGAGAAGCTCATCCGGGTTCGAGCGAATGACTGAGCTGCCGCCGGTGTCACCTGAAAGCTTCAGGAGAGACGGGAAGAACTTTTTCGGAAATATACAGGGATTGCCGCGCTTACCGTTATATGAGGCGGCTGCGATTTTTCCGGGATGCTCACGGAAGAAGGAGATCAGTCCTTCAATGCTTTCCTTTCTGAGACGGGGCTGGTCTGAAACCATATAGAGGATGGCATCACAGCTGTCCTTCAGGGCTTCGGTACCGATACGTATGGTACGGCTGATACCGTCTTCCGGCCGGTCATTGATAATACTTTGGAAACTGTAGGACGCGGCAAGGGAAAGTATCTCGTCATATTGGGTTACGACAATGACGGAAGACAGGCTGTCTGACGGGACAGCGTCGAAGGTGTGTTTTATCAGGGTTTTCCCTTCAAAAAGGGAGAGGAGTTTATTGCTTCCGAACCGTTCGGAATTGCCGGCTGCCATGATGACGCAGCCAACGGAGTTTTTTACGGGTTTGTTTGTTTCAGACATAGTCTGATTTTACGGGGGTTGGTGTATTTAGTCAAACGGTGTGAGGATAAAAGGAGGTCAGACCGGCATGAGTAAAGTTGGTAAAAGAGAAGTCCGTGTGGATGCCTTTGACAAGGCTGCCGGACGTACAAAATATTACGAGGACCGTATCCCGAAAGATGCGCTTTTCGTAAGGATAAAGCATGCGGAGATAGCCCATGGCATCGTGAAATCAATAGATACAAAGGATGCGGAGGCGATTCCCGGAGTGGTAAAGGTGCTGACCTGTTTTGATGTTCCCGATATACCCTTTCCCACCGCAGGACATCCCTGGTCCATGGATCCTTCCCATCAGGATGTGGCAGACCGGCATCTCCTTAATAAGCATGTCCGCTACTGGGGAGATGATGTGGCGGTGGTCATCGCCGAAAATGAAGTGGCCGCGGCTCAGGGCTTAAGGGCACTGAAGACAGAGTATGAAGAACTGCCCTTTGTCCTCGACGCAGAGGAAGCAATGAAGGACGGCGCACCGCTCCTTCATGAGGAATATCCGAATAATATCTTAAAGCACACCAGCGTACGTAAGGGTGATTACGAAGCTGCGATAAAAGAGCCGGGCCTTATCTGCGTGGACAAGGTTTATGATACACCCACCGTACAGCACTGCCATATTGAAAACCACGGGTGTTTCGCCTATGAAGAAAACGGAAGGATAGTAGTGGTAGCATCCACCCAGATCCCCCATATCATAAGGCGTGTGGTAGGCCAGGCTATCGGCCGTCCCTGGGCGGATATAGAGATAATAAAGCCCTATATAGGCGGAGGCTTCGGCAATAAGCAGGATGCACTCTATGAGCCTCTCTGTGCCTGGTGTTCGACACAGGTCGGAGGACGATGTGTACGCCTTGACTGCTCCCGGGAGGAAACCTTTGTTTCAAACCGTGTGCGCCATGCCATAAGGTTCCATATTATCACCCATCTCAGGAAAGACGGGACGATAGTGGCGAGAAAGGTGGATCTCTTCTCAAATCAGGGGGCCTATGCTTCCCACGGACATTCAATAGTTGCTAAGGCAATGGGCTCCTTCCCGCAGCATTACCCCTGCGAAAACATGGAGTGCGATGCCTATACGGTATATACCAACCGTCCGGCAGCCGGTGCAATGAGGGGTTACGGTATGCCTCAGGCAAGCTTTGCGGATGAATCCAATATAGAGGACTGCGCCAGGGCTGTAGGCATGGATTCCTATGAATTCAGAAAAAAGAATATAATGCCCCAGGGCTTCCATGACGACTTTTCCGGCAATACGAATTATTACGATACATACCGCGAGTGTATGAAGAAGGGCGCGGAGTATATCGATTTTGAAAAGAAGAAAAAGGAATATGAAAACCAGACCGGCGACATCCGCCGCGGTATAGGAGTTGCCACCTTCTGGTACAATACGGCGGTTTATCCCATTGCTCTTGAGACCTCTTCCAACAGGATGTCCCTGAACCTCGACGGAACCGTTACTTTCCAGTGCGGTGAAACCGAGATAGGACAGGGAGCCGATACGGCTTATGCCCAGATGGTGGCTGAGGCTGTGGGATTAAAGAGCTATAAGGATGTACATGTAAAATCCTGTCAGGATACGGATATCACGCCTACGGGTCTCGGAGCCTATGCATCAAGGCAGACCTATGTGGCGGGCTTTTCCATTAAGCAGACTGCCGATATCCTCAGGGAAAAGATACTGAAATATGCAAATGAGGTAACGCGTCAGTCACCGGCCTGCATGGATATCGTTGACGGGAACATCATAAGGAAAGAGGACGGGGAAGTCCTGATGAGCTTAAGCGAGCTCGCGATGACAGCCCAGTATAACCCGGTACACAGTGAGCACATTACGGCTGAGAGCACCTATACCATAAGGAATAACGCCTATTCCTTCGGATGCACCTTTGCCGAAGTGGAAGTGGATATTCCCATGTGCAGGGTTACCGTTAAGAACATGATCAATGTCCATGACTGCGGAAAGCTGATAAATCCTGCCCTTGCTGAAGCGCAGGTACACGGCGGCATGTCAATGGCGATAGGATACGGTCTCCTGGAGCAGCTTATCTTTGATCAGAAGACAGGAAAACCTTTAAACGGAAACCTTCTGGACTATAAGCTGTCAACGGTTATGGATCATCCCCATCTCGAGGCACAGTTTATAGAGAATCCGGAGCCCACATCTCCCTTTGGAACGAAGGCTCTCGGAGAACCGCCGGCATGTTCCGGAGCTCCGGCCATAAGAAATGCGATACTTAACGCTACGGGTGTAGCGATTGACCATAACCCCATTAATCCCCATGTCCTGTTTGCGGAGTTTACAAAGGCGGGGCTTATTAAAGATGAGTGGAGAGAGGAGAACTGAAAGCCATGTATGATATGAAAGCGCTTTATGAAGCAGAGAATGTGGAAGATGCTGTCCGTCTCCGCATAGAACATCCCGAAGCACAGATAATCGCCGGAGGATCCGATGTTCTGGTACAGATGAGAGAAGGAAAGAGAGCGGGTAAGGAGCTTATTTCCATATACATGATAGATGAGCTCCGGGGAGTAAGCCTTGATAAGGATGAGAACCTCCGTATCGGTTCCCTTACCAGTTTTTCACATATAACAAGAGATCCGCTCATTCAGAAATATTGTAATGTTCTCGGTGAAGCGGTGGATCAGGTGGGATCACCCCAGATAAGAAATATAGGAACCATAGGCGGTAATACCTGTAACGGCGTGACGAGCGCGGATTCGGCGTCCACCCTTCACGCCTGGGAAGCGATAATAGAGCTTACCGGCTCAAAAGGTGTCCGGAGGCTCCCGATAAAGGATTTTTACATCAAGGCGGGACAGGTGGATATAGCGCCGGATGAGATACAGACAGCAATCCTCATACCGAAGGAAAGCTATGAGAACACCTATGGGCATTATATCAAGTACGGCCTCAGGAACGCGATGGAGATCGCAACTCTCGGCTGCAGTGTGAACGTGAGGCTTTCCGGTGATAAAAAGACGATCGAACGCTGCAGGATCGCCTACGGTGTGGCAGGACCCGTTCCGATGAGATGCCCTTCGGCAGAGGCGGTGGCAAACGGTGCGGTGCCCACAGAAGAGCTGGCAGAACGCTTCTCAAAGGCAGTTATAGAGGATATCAATCCCAGGGATTCCTGGAGAGCAAGTAAGGCCTTCAGGCAGCATATAGCGGTTGAAATGGCCAAGCGCGCCCTGATAAAATCTGTTGAGATCGCAGGAGGTAAAGTGGAATGAGTGCCCAGTATAAGCTTGTTACCTGTACAATAAACGGAAAGAAATCTGAAAAGATGGTGGATGTCCGGGCTTCCCTTACCGATATGCTCCGTAATGAATACAGCCTGACATCAGTAAAGAAGGGCTGTGAAGTGGGAGAGTGCGGCGCCTGCAATGTGCTGATAAACGGTGAAGCATTTAATTCCTGTATTTATCTGGCAGTCTGGGCCGAGGGCAAGGACATACTGACTCTGGAAGGTCTCATGTCTCCCGACGGCGAGCTCTCGGATATACAGCAGGCCTTCGTGGATGAAAGCGCTATCCAGTGCGGATTCTGCACACCGGGCTTTATAATGACTGCAGTTGAGATACTGAATGACAAGAAGCTGTACAGTGATGATGAACTTCGTAAAAAACTGTCCGGACATCTCTGCCGCTGCACTGGTTACGAGAATATACTCCGGGCGGTGAAAAAGACGATGTACCGGAGACTTGGCAAAGAATATCCGGAGCAGTAGGATGTATTAAAGACAGGGGCAGAGGCCGATGGGAGAATATCTTGATAAAAAAATTATTTAAGCAAATGACATATGTACAGATCATTTCGGTGCTGACACCAACAATTTGCAGAATGATCGACAGCATCGTGATAGGAAGGCTTATCGGAGTGGAAGCAATGAGTGCGTATGGCATTTCTGCACCATTGATAATTATTTTAAGCGCGATATCCCTGATGATGGTAAATGGCATAGAAGTGATCCTCGGAAAGACCATGGGCCGCGGAGAGATCGAAAAAGCAAATGTCTGTTTTTCCACATCTGTTGTCAGTTCACTATGTATAGCCGCTTTTTGTATCCTGCTCCTGTTTGCAATTCCGGATAAGATCTGTACTGTACTTGGTGCAGGAACTGCCTCCGTCAGCAACCCGGTCTTTGTACATACACGGGGATATCTGTACGGGTATTTTTTAGGAACTCCCTTTTTACTCTTAAGCATGATCATGGGAACATATCTGCAATCCCTGGGAAAACGGCATACCCTTCTTATTTCTGTGATCGCCATGACCATATCGGATGTTGTGTTTGACCTTATCAGTGTTTTTGTTTTTGATGCGGGGATGTTTGGGATCGGCCTTGCGACCAGTTTAAGCTATCTGGTTTCATTTATTATTTATCTTTTTGTTTTGATGAAGAAGGACTGTGTTTTCCGGTTCAGCATAAGCAAAGTTCAGATATCCTATCTGGTTTCTATTGCAAAAGCCGGAAGTCCGGTTCTTTATGATGAGATATTCTACACGACCAAAACCCTTATTTTTAACTGGATCCTTATATGGATAGGCGGCAATACGGCTGTTGCGATCTTTGCCGTTTATACGATTTTGGATAATCTGATATACAGCATCGGGCTCGGTGCCGGAGCAGTAACGCTGCTGCTTTCATCAATGTTCTATAATGATGAGGACCGGGAGTCTATATTGTCACTGGTTGAGGTTATGGTCACACATACACTGATGATACTGGTTTCGGTAATCCTGATCGCAGAGCTTTTCAGCGCCCGGCTGATCCCCTTATTCATCGGCGATGATCCCTCAATTATTCCGGCCGCAGTGAGCGGTTTCAGGATCTTTTTGATCGGCCTTGTAGCAACTAATCTCACCGATGTCTTTAAGAATTACTTCCAGGGTATAGGCCGGATGTTTCTCACAAATTTAGTCGGCTTCCTGAAAAGCCTGGCGATAATGATCCCCTGTGTTCTTCTTTTCGGCTATCTGTTTCATCTCACAGGCTTCTGGATAGGTACCGTTGTGGGACAGTATTGCTCGCTGCTTACAGTGGCCATTATTGAATGGAAAAAGTATGGCAGGGTCTCATTTTCAAGAGAAGCATTCAGTTATCTCGACCCGGATTTCGGGGCAAAGCCCGAGGATTATGTGGAAATGACCGTCGAGGATTTGGATGGCGCCGTTAAGGCCTCAAAGGCGCTGAATGACTTCTGCAGGAAGAAGGACATGGACAACAGGACCGGAATGTTTATCGGACTCTGTGCCGAAGAGATGATCGTCAATATAATAGAGCACGGATTCGATAAGAACAGGAATTCCAATAATGTGGATGTGCGTATGACGGTTCATGGTGACAGGCGTGTAATCCGCATAAGGGACAACTGCAGAAGCTTTGATCCGACAAAATATCTGGAACTGCATCAGAATGACGAGAATGATCCTACGACCCATATAGGATTAAAGATGGTCATGAAACTGGTTAAAGAAGCAAATTACGTAAATACTTTAGGACTGAACAATCTTACTCTGGTTCTTTGATATAGTTGATCACGATCTTTTGCTGGGAGAGCTTTGCCCTGCTTCTTGTGTCCGCAACCTCCCTGCAGTAATCCAGGGTTTCCTGCATTTTCTCCGCCAGCTCACGAACACTTTCCCTTACATGCTCTTCCTCTGTCTTAACGTGGAGAACAAAGGAGTCCGGTTCAATGCGGATGGTCCTTATGGCTTCATGGGTTGCAAAGGCCATCACCGCACCCTCGTCGCTGGAATCACACATACAATATAAAAGAATGGAATTCCGGTCAGCGGCCACGTCGATCTCATCCGCAAGCCTGATAAGGAGGCTTAAGTAGGGAAGACAGACTGTATTGCCGTTTGGGACCTTCATTTTGGAGGGATATCTGCTCTCATCCAAAAGGTCGGTTTTCCTGTGACCCCTTGATGCCTGTATTATCGCGAACAGATGCTCTTCAGAGGGGATATCGAAAAGACCGGCATATTTTCTGATAAAGAGCCCGCTGAATTCGTGATGGAGCTTCCGGATGGTCTGCTGCATATCATCCTCATTTACATTATTCAGGTATTTTTCCATTCTCACATCCCGAAGGAAGTCATGATAATCGCTTTCCCTGATACCCATGCCGATATCATGGACATAGCAGGCCATAAGCAGTATGTATATTTCATCCTCATTCAGGAATCCGATGTTTTCGGGGCCTATCAGGCTGTTGCAGAAGGCCAGGACATTCATGGAATGAAGCTCGGTGTGATCTGTGAAATTCGGGAATACCTGCTGGTATCCGGAAAGCATCTGGGAAAGCACCACCACGGAGTTTCTGAATCTGCTGTGAAGATCCGGTGATTTCTCGGCGAGTGTCTGTTCCAGCATAAAGTCGGCAGCTGTTATCTTTTCTTTATTCATTATAGTCTCTTTCAACATCCACATGCCTGAAAGCTTTTACGTCAAATAAGCCCATATCGGTGATCTTGATCGCGGGAATCACCGGAAGAGCCATAAAGCAGAGGGTCATGAAGGGATCCGCGGTATCATTTATACAGAGCTCCTTCCGGGCGGTTTTTTCAAGCTCCGAAAGGCGCTTTGCCACAAATTCACCGGTTTTGTCGGTCATTAGTCCTGCTATCTCGTGTTCCAGGCTGTCTAAAACGGTTCCGTTCTTTACTATTGCCATTCCACCGCCCGATTTAATCAGGCAGTTGACTGCGGTTTCCATATCTCTGTCTGAATCGCCCGCCACAATGATATTATGGGAATCGTGGGCTACACTGGTGGCGATGGCGCCGCCCTTAAGGCCGAAGCCCTCCAGAAGGCCGAGCCCTACATTGCCGGTTCCTTTATGGCGTTCCACAACAGCGATCTTTACTATATCCTGCTCATCTCTTACCCAGTTTCCGTTTTCATCAAGGGATACTTCGGCCTTTCCGATCTCGGTCACAACAGAGTAGGGGATGGTCTTTATCGTTCTGACGCTTTTTGATCTTAAGGGAAGTGCAAGCCTTGCAGCCGAGAAATCGCGGACATGCATTTTTCCGGAGACCTTCTCGGGACTGACATGGACGTCATTGGCAAGATATCTGCCTTCGCTTGCAGCGAGTTTTCCGCCGATCCACACTTCATCGGCTTTCAGATTATTAAGATCCTTAAACAGTATGAGGTCAGCCCTCCGGCCCGGAGCTACGGCGCCCCTGTCAGACAGGTTAAAACAGGTGGCGGCATTTATCGTAGCCATGGATATGGCGGTAAGGGGATCAAGACCGTGGGATACGGCTAAGCGTACATTATTATCGATATGTCCTTCTGCTATCAGGCTGGCAGACTGTCTGTCATCGGTACAGAAAAGGCAGAAGGAGGAATTCTTTTCGGTTACTCCGGGAAGGAGATTTACAAGATCGTGGCATACAGTGCCCTGACGCAGGAGCACGTAAATACCGCGCCTCAGCCTTTCATGGAGATCCTCCGGTGCAGCGCATTCATGGTCATTACGGATACCGCAGGCTGAATAAGAGTCAAGCAATGTTCCCGCAACGCCGGGACTGTGGCCGTCTATGACCTTTCCGGCAGCTTTTGCTGTAAGGATCTTATCTAAAACCTTTTCATCCGCAGCGCAGACACCGGTGTAATCCATCATTTCTCCAAGCCCCAAAACCCTGTCATTTCCGATACGGGAACCGATCTCGGGGGCATTCAGCACAGCGCCCGAATTTTCAAAGGGAGTACAGGGGACGCAGGATGGAAACTGAAGGAAAACCTGGAGAGCTATATTTTCAGTCGCTTTCAGCATATAGTCAAAGCCGTCAAGGCCGCATACATTACAGATCTCATGAGGATCGGCAATGACGGTGGTGGTACCGCAGGGAACCACCTGTGCTGAAAACTCTGAGGGGGATAAATGGCTGGATTCTATATGAACATGGCTGTCTATAAATCCGGGAGCAAGGTAACGCCCCTCTGCGTCATATTCTTCACGTGCCGCAGGGTAGGAGCTGTCTCCGAAACCGGCTATCATACCTTCAGCTATATAAACATCGGAATCAAAGACCTCCCGGTTAACGACATCTATAACCCGGCAGTTCTTAATGCAGAGATCTGCAGGAGTCCTTCCTGCTGATACATCGATAAGTTTTTTAAGACTGGTTTTATCCAATTTATTACACCCGCTTTCCGGAAAAATCCATGGGATCCCGCATCCGGGAGATTAAACTGTTTTATAAATTGTAGCAATAACAGGGTGTCCTGTCCATAAATCTTGCAAATATTAATCAGCTTTTGTATGATTGCAGGGGGATAAAAGGCAGGAAATATGGCTAATAAAGAAAAAGAAAGTTTTGTAATTCACGGAACCGTTGTTTACAGCGGTAATAAAGATAAGCTGCAGACGTTTGACAATGCATATATAGTGTGCATTAAGGGACGTTCCGGGGGAGTTTATGAGGTTCTTCCGGATGAGTATAAGGATCTGCCTCTTTTGGAGACGGGCGGGAAGCTTATAATACCCGGATTTATCGACCTTCATATTCATGCGCCCCAGTATCAGTTCAGGGGGAACGGCATGGATATGGAGCTTCTTCCCTGGCTTGAAACCTATACCTTTCCGGAGGAATCAAAGTACGGGGACATTTCCTATGCGGAAAAGGCCTATGGGATGTTCGTCGATGAAATGAAGAAGAGCGCCACTACCAGGGCCTGTATTTTTGCCACGAGCCACAGAGAGGCTTCGTTAAGGCTCATGGAAATGCTGGATGAGACAGGGCTGGTAACCTGTGTCGGCAAGGTAAATATGGACAGAAATGTTCCCGATTACTATGTTGAAAGCACCGGTGAATCCCTGTCCGAAACGGAAGAGTGGATAAAGGAATCGGAAAGCCGGGGATTTTCAAATACCCGTCCCATCATCACGCCGAGATTTACCGTATCCTGTACAAGGGAGCTGATGAAGGGACTCGCAGATCTCGCGGAGAAATATGATCTTCCCTATCAGTCCCATCTTTCGGAAAATCTGTCGGAAATAGAACTGGTGAAGAAGCTGGAGCCGGATACCTCCTGCTATGCGGACAGCTACCTGAAGGCCGGCCTGCTGAAGAAGGGGAGGCCCGGTATCATGGCCCACTGTGTGTGGTCTGATGACGGGGAACTGGAGATACTGAAGGAATACGGGGTATTCCCGGTACACTGTCCGGAATCAAATACCAATTTAGCATCCGGGGCGGCTCCGGTCAAAAAATATATGGAAATGGGTCTGAACGTGGGGCTTGCGACCGATGTGGCGGGAGGCACCACCACTTCCATGCTTGCATCTATAAGACTGGCGATACAGGTATCGAAGCTGAGATACAGGCTCTATGACAAGGACACGGAAGCGCTGACTTTCCCGGAGGCCTTTTTCCTCGCTACCAAGGGCGGAGGAGCCTTTTTCGGGAATGCCGGGAGCTTTGATAAGGGCTGTCCCTTTGACGCTCTGATCGTTGACGATATGGCCATTCCTACGATGAGGAAGGATCTGACCCCTGAGGAGAGGGCTGAAAGATTCATATATCTCGGGGATGAGAGATATATTTCCGGGAAATACGCGGACGGCGTGAGGGTGATCTGAGGTTCATGTCATTCTGAAAAAAGATCCTTCGCTTACGCTCAGGATGACAAAATGATACTTTTGGCGTATGATTTTTATTATGATTAAAAACCATGAAAGGAGTTTTATTATTATGTGTGATATTTTCAAAAGAATAACGGCAGTGCTGCTGATATTGTCACTTACGGCATGCGGGGTACCGGGAAAGGCTGCAGCCGGAAAGGAAACCGGGATACAGGTCTTTATAGCTGCATCCCTCAGCAAGGTAATGGAAGAAGTGGCTGCGGAGTATAATAAGGAGCATCCGGAGGTGAAGATCACCTTTAATGCGGATTCATCCGGCACCCTTATGACACAGATACAGGAAGGATATGCCTGCGATGTATTTTTCTCCGCAGCAAAAAAACAGATGGATACTTTAGAGGGGGATAAGCTCGTCATAGAGGGAACAAGGGCGGATGTGGTAAATAACCAGGTCTGCGTAATAACACTGAAGGACAGCGGAACAAAGGTTACCGGTCTTCAAAATATTGGTGATGCTTCATCGATTGCACTTGCGGACGGATCGGTTCCTGTGGGAAAATATACAAGAGAGGCCATGGTAAACGCAGGACTTATACAGGAAGCTGAAGATGTTTCAAAGATCACGACTGAGGAAATATCGGAGCAGCTGGGCGGTGTTGAGATCTCGGAGCAGTCTAATGTTTCGAAGGTTCTCGCAGCTGTAACGGAAGGATCCTGCGAGGTGGGGACCACCTATTATTCCGATACATACGGATACGAGGATAAGGTTTCCATACTGGAAAAGGTGTCCTATGACCTTACGGGAAATGTGATCTATCCCATTGCCCAGATAGTAAACGACGGTGCGGATGAGGCAGAAAAGGCTGCGGCTCTTGACTTTATCAGGTTTGTTACGTCGGATAAGGCGAAGGGGATTTTTGAGAAGTATTATTTTGACACGGACGTATGACATGGATGAGATAATAAGTGTGATGGAGGGGCTGGACTGGAGCCCCTTATGGATATCGTTAAAGACCGGCATAGTAGCTACGGTTATCTGTTTTTTTGCAGGAGTTGCCGCTGCGGCCGGGGTTATGAGATTAAAGCCTTCCGTAAAGGCGGTGCTGGACGGGATACTGACTCTTCCGATGGTGCTGCCGCCGACTGTGGCGGGCTTTTTTCTGCTTATCATCTTTTCGAAAAGGAGACCCTTTGGCAGCTTTCTCTGGGATAATTTCAATATCAGGGTGGTTCAGAGCTGGCTTGGCTGCGTGATCGCGGCATCAATAATAGCCTTTCCGCTGATGTACAGAAACGCCAGGGCGGCTTTTGAGCTTTTAGACATAAATCTTATCCATGCCGGGCGTACTCTTGGGATGTCGGAATTTGCCATATTCCGCAAGGTGGTTCTGCCGGCCGCGGTTCCCGGTATTGCCGGTGGAACGGTGCTTACCTTTGCGCGTGCCCTTGGCGAATACGGGGCCACTTCCATGCTGGCCGGGAATATCCCCGGAAAGACGGCCACCATTTCCCAGAGGATAGCAATGGTGATTCAGGATCAGGACTATGTGACCGGCGGCATCTGGGTTGTGACGGTACTGATCATAGCCCTTCTCGTGATCATTTCGATGAACATGATCTCCGGAAGCTTTTCAGGGAAGAGGAGCAGGTGGTAACAGTGGGAACAGAGGTCAGGATAAAAAGCCGCTATGACGGCTTCAGTTTAGATATAGATTTCCAAGAAGATTCAAAGAGGATAGGGATCCTTGGCGCTTCAGGTGCGGGGAAATCCCTGACTCTGAAAACGATCGCCGGGATAGAGCGCCCTGACTATGGAAGGATAGTTCTTAACGGCAGGGTGCTTTTTGATTCCGAAAAAAGGATAGATGTCATCCCGCAAAAGAGGAGCGCGGGATATCTCTTTCAGAACTATGCCCTTTTCCCCAATATGACGGTTTTTCAAAACATTGCAGCGGGCCTTCATTTTAAGGACAGGGAAAAGATCTCCGGACGTACGGAGGAGATGATAAGTACGTTTCGTCTGCAGGGGCTGGAGAACAGGCTGCCGTCGGAACTGTCCGGGGGCCAGCAGCAGAGAGTGGCTCTTGCCAGGATAATGGCCTATGATCCTGAGATAATTTTGCTGGATGAACCTTTTTCTGCCCTGGATATTTATCTGAAGGACAGGATGCAGGAGGAACTGAAGGAGATGCTCGGGAACTATGAAGGTACCGTGATCATGGTGTCCCATTCCAGGGATGAGATATACCGCTTCAGCGAGAGGCTCCTTATACTGGACGAGGGCAGGGTTCTTAACCACGGGGACACAAAGGAGATCTTTGCATTCCCGGGCACAAAGGCTGCCGCAGTACTTACCGGATGTAAAAATATTTCCGCAGCCACCGTGCTGGATGAGCACGTTATCAGGGCCGATGACTGGGGGATACAGCTCACCGTCAAAGGAACCATTCCGCCGGACACAAAATATTTAGGTTATCGCGCCCATGAATTTGAGCCCATATGGGGAGAGAGGGAGGAAAACTGTATAAGATTCTCCCTTGCTTCCGAGGCAGAGCTTCAGTTTGAGAGAAATTATTATATTAGGCCGGAAGGCAGTGACAATTCCCGGGACGCCCTTATCACCTGGTTTGTCCAGAGGCACAAATGGGAGGAACTGGATATAAAGGGAATGCCTTCTTTTCTTAAGTTTAAGGAAAAAGATATGCTGTTTTTAAGATAATGATAATATGCTATACTTATCTTTATCATCCATACGGGGATCGGGGTCTGTAAGTATCCGGTGATTTATGGAAGACAGAAAAAATACAGACAGAACAATAAAGACCAGCATTACCTTAAATGATTATTTTCAGAGACTGAGCAAGGGCTATCTGATGCTCTTTTTTCTGTTGCCGGTTATTTTTCTTATCCTTATATTCCTGAATTTCAGGGTGATCTATAAGGTTACTTCCGAGAATATAGATTATAAGGCCGAAACCACTCTTCTGCAGTATTCGGTAGAGCTGGATGATTTTCTGAGGCCTGCTTTCAGCATCATGGAATCCATGTCTTATAACGTGGAGAATTTGTTCCGGACAAACGCTTCGAATGATGAGATTGAGCAGTATCTCATCAGGGAAAGCGCGAATCTGGACAATATGTCGGATATCATTTCAAACGGATTGTACGGATATATTAACGGCGAGTACCTGGACGGATACCAGTGGGTGCCGGATGCGGATTTTGTGCCGACAGAGCGGGCCTGGTATAAGGCGGCGGTCATGAATAAGGGCGAGATTGCCTATGTGGAGCCCTATGTGGATTCCATGACCGGAGAAAGAGTCATGACCATAGCCAGGCTTCTTTCAGATAATGAAAGTGTGGTCTGTGTAGATATCAGAATGAATGAGGTGCAGACCATAACGGAATCCCTTGTTAAAGAAGAGGACGATACCAGTGAGGTTATTGTACTTGATGACAGCGGAATGGTGGTGGCACACTCGGATCCCGGGGAGGTCGGGAAAAACTATCTGGAGGATGACGAAGAACCCGGAGCTTCGGGGGCGGATGGACGATGCTGTCGGTTACTGCGGAGAGGAAGATGTTCGCAAAGATCTTCCGGGCTGTGGGGATCAGTCTTTTGGCAGGGCTCCTGGGAACCCTGATTATCCTGTACGTACTGCTGATGATCACCGATAAGAGGATAGAGGCTGAGAACTATGTCATTGACCTGAAATCCGTAGCGGCGATCTACCTCTGTATGTATAAGATAAATCTGAAAAACGACAGCTTTGTGGAAATAAGCTGTTTTTCGGATAAGATATTAAAGTTCGTGGGAGACAGGACCGGTGACGCTGTCAGGCTCATGAAAAACACCGTGAATCTCAGGGTTGATGAGCGTGCCAGGGAAGAAGTGCTGGAGTTTATGGATCTCACCACGATAGGAGAACGCTTAAAAAATATCAACACACTTACCTGTGAATTCATGAATGTGGAAAAGACATGGAACCGCGCCCGGTTCATAGTGGCAGAAAGAGAAGGCGACGGCAGTGTCAGGAGTGTTCTTTTCATGGTGGAGGTAATTGATGAGGAAAAGAAGGCAAGGGACAGGCTTCTCTATCTTTCGGAAACCGACCGGATGACCGGGATCAATAACCGGGGCAGCGGGGAAAACAAGGTCCGGAAGCAGCTTCTCTCAGGAGAAGGGGGCATGTTCATTCTCATTGATGTGGACCATTTCAAGAGTATTAATGATACCTACGGTCATAATGCAGGGGATAAGGTGCTGATAGCCATTGCCGACACATTGAAGAGAGCCTTCAGAAATAATGATATAGTGATGCGTCTCGGAGGCGATGAATTTGCTGCCTATGCGCCTCTTGTTCTGAACAGGGACGGAGGAGAGATAATAGTAAACCGTTTCCTGAAACTTATTGATACTATAAGGATCGAGGAAATGAAGGACGCAAAGGTGGAGGTCAGTGCCGGAGTGGCATTCTACAGACCGGAAGATCAGTTCTCCTTTGACGAGCTGTATAAGAGAGCTGACAAGTGTACCTATGAGAGCAAAAGGCATCCCGGCAACAGGGCTACCTTCTATGAGGAGGCATCGACGGATCATGGGTCTCTTTGACAGGACCATTCTGGATATCGTGCGGATCATGCAGGAGGAGATCGACGGCCGGGGTGAGCTGATGCGCTGGGGCGGTGATGAATTAAATGGGCGGGAACGACGTTAAACTATAGGAGAAAAGAGATATGTTTCGTAAGGGATATGAAGTACTGATAATAATCACATATTTTGCCATGCTTGCAGTATTTATCTGCCTGGCTCTGTTTTCAAAGGGCGGCGGGATAGATATTAAGAATGTGATCGTAAACGGCGCCATGTTCGTGATAGCCGGCATCATTTTCTTTGTCTGCATCTCGGGAAGCCTGACGCCTGTGGCGGGGATCACGGCTGAACTCCGGCGGGTTTCCGCAAAGATCGAGGAGGATGCGAAGCACTCCCATAAATATCTCTGGGAAAAGTACAGGGAAGAGAATACGGAGCTTTTCCACAATAAGATACTGGCCAGACAGTATAAGGATTATCAGTATGAGCTGGACCGGATAGTACATAATGACAAAGCATATTACAAGTGTGACATCGAGGAATACATCGGCTTTGACCTTATAGACTCGGTGATCCACCGCGAGAGCCTGAACCAGGTGGCGGGAGTGATGACCGGACTCGGTATTCTGGGAACCTTTATAGGACTTACCCTGGGACTGCAGTCCTTTAATACCGGCACCACCGCAGAGATCACGAACAGCATAGAGCCCCTTATGAACGGCATAAAGGTGGCCTTCCATACCTCCATCTTCGGAATGATCTTCTCTCTGGTATTCAACTATGTTTACAAGAGGAGACTGGACGAGGGAGAGAATGCTGTAAGGGATTTCCTTTCCACCTACAAAAAGTTCGTGATGCCGGACACTTCCGCAGAGGGAGTAAACCGCATGATGGAGCTGCAGCAGAAGCAGACCGACGCCATACTTCTGCTTACGGACTATGCGGATATTAAGGCCAGGAACCAGATAGAGCAGTTATCGAAGGTTGTTGATGCCTTTATTACGGAATTAAACAAGTCCCTGGGGAATTCCTTTACCAATCTTTCCGAGGTTGTGAATTCCACGATCGCCATCCAGTCCAGGAATGAGAAACAGATGCGGGAGATATTTGAGAATAATATGGGTACCGCAGAAGGAGTGGAGGGTATCTTCAGGGAATCCAGGGCCTTGAACGAATCCCTTAAAAACTATGTGGCTGAGGTCCAGCTCTTAAATAAGTCCGTTACAGCCGAAATGGAGGATCTCAGGAGACTGAGCCGGGATAATCAGGCGCTTATCGAGACGGTTCCGAAAGAGGTTGATGAGACATTTAAGATCATAAATGAGAACCTGCAGATGGTCTCAAAGAGTTATTCCGACAGGCTTGACGAACTGTCGGACGCCATAGATGAACTTAAAAGGAGCAGCACAGGCAGAAGATAATGAGACGCTTAAGAAATAAGGACAGCGAAACTACATACTGGCTCTCGTATTCCGATATGATGGCGGGGCTTTTACTTGTGTTCGTGATCATAATCGCGGTCTCAATGCTTCACGCCAAAATGCAGTATGATGAGAAGGAACTGCAGTTAAGCGGCAAGGAGCAGGAACTGGCGGCAAGGAGCGATGAGCTGGAGATCGAGAGGGAAACGGTTGCAAAGCAGAAGGCCACCCTTGATGAACAGCAGAAGATGCTGAACGCCCAGGAAGAAGCACTGGCAGAGCAGGGTGAAAAGATCGCGATACAGGAGAAGACCCTGAAGGAGCAGCATGAGCTTTTGAACAAGCTGGAAGCCATAATGAGCGAACAGCAGCAGAAGCTTGACGATATTATCGGCGTCAGGGCCGAGCTTATCGAGGATCTGAAGGACGAATTTGACGATTCGGATCTGAAGGTTTCGGTCGATGAGAAAACAGGAGCCATAACCTTTGACGCCAGCATACTTTTTGACTACAACAAGTCAGTATTAAAGGAGTCGGGAAAGGAATTCCTGTCAAAATTCCTGCCGAGATATGCGGATGTGCTTTTAAGCGACAAGTATAAGGACAATATTTCGGAGATCCTGATAGAAGGCCATACCGATACCGAAGGAGATTATCTCTTTAACTTAGAGCTTTCACAGAAGAGAGCCCTGGCGGTAGCGAATTACTGTCTCGGCGATGACAGCGGCGTAGTGGATGACGATCAGCTGGAGGCACTCCGTGAGCTTACCAGTGCCACAGGTAAATCCTACAGCAATCCGGTCTATGACGAGGACGGTGAAGTGGATATGGTGGCTTCCAGACGGGTGGAGTTCTTATTCCGGCTGAAGGATGAAGAGATGGTGCGCGAGATGATAGAGATCTTAAGCGACGAAGCAGCGGAATGAGGCTATGAAAAGGAAGGAACGCTTCAGTTTCAGAAATTCCATAAGAACCGAATTTGCGGTGATCTTTATAGTGGTAATGATGCTCACCATAGGCATCTACTGGGTGATAAACAGCCTTTTTCTGCAGAGATATTACATTCTTGACAAGGAAAACAGCCTGAAAACGGTTTATACGAAGGCGGACGCCCTTATCGCTGCTGAGGATAAGGAGAGCGAGGAATTCAGAAATGATTTTATCCAGCTCTGTTCCTCATCAAATCTGAATGCCGCCATTGTGACAACAGGTCTTGAAACCGTGGTGTCCACGGCGGGTGACAATAACTTTATGATAGGCAGGCTTTTTGACCATGTTTTCGATAACGGTCCTGTGGGCAGAAAAAAGCCTGTTGTTTTATTCAGAAATGACCGATATGAGATATGTATAGCTGACGATCCGAGGATGGGGATTGATTATTTAGAGCTCTGGGGTACGCTTTCAAACAGTGATATCATCATAATGCGTACCACCCTTTCATCAATAAGGGAGAGCGTCGGGGTTTCGAACAGGTTCTTGGGTTATATAGGCTTTGTGATGGTGGCTTTAAGCGGCATCATCATCTGGTTTGTGGCAGGGAAGATCACGAAGCCCATAGGAGAACTGGCAGAGCTTTCGGAACGTATGTCAGCTTTGGATTTTGAAGCCAAATATACAAGCGGAGGCCGGAATGAGATAGGGGTTCTGGGAGAGCATATGAATGAGCTGTCAGAAACCCTGGAAAAGACGGTGTCCGAATTAAAGACCTCCAATAACGAGCTGAAGAGGGATATTGAGAAAAAGGAAAAGCAGAACAGCATGAGGCTGGAATTCCTTTCCAATGTCGCTCATGAGCTGAAAACGCCGATCGCCCTTATCCAGGGTTATGCGGAAGGGCTGAAGGACGGCGTGGCGGAAACGGATGATGACAGGGAGTACTACTGCGGTGTCATTATCGACGAGTCCGAAAAGATGAATAAGCTTGTTAAGAACCTGATGACCTTGAACGAGCTGGAATTCGGAAGCGATAAGGTGAGCCTGGAGCGCTTTGACCTGACAGAGCTTGTGCGCGGCTGTATAGCGGCTCAGGAACTGGTTATAAAGCAGAAGGATATCAGGATAGATTTTGATATTGACAAACCAGTCTATGTGTGGTCTGATGAATTCAAGACCGAACAGGTATTTACCAATTACCTGAGCAACGCGGTCCACTACTGTGAGGAGCCGGCTGATTCGTCTGTTACGGGAGACAAGGACAGGCGTATCTCAGTGAGGTTTACGGAGAACGGGGATCTTCTCCGGGTGTCTGTTTTTAACACCGGAAAACCTGTGCCGGAAGAAGCCCGCAGCAGATTATTTGAAAAATTCTATAAGGTTGACAAGGCCAGAAGCCGTGAATACGGCGGCTCGGGTATAGGGCTGTCCATAGTAAAGGCAATAATGGATGCGCTGAATAAGGATTACGGCGTTAATAATTATGATAACGGAGTGGAATTCTGGTTCGAGCTCGACCACAAGGGTATAGAAGCAAAAAAGGATGACAGAAATGAAGGATAAGGTGAAGATTTACAAATTCATATCGCTTGGGCTTTCCTTATGCCTGCTGCTGTCCGGCTGCGGAGGCGGTTTTGTGGATCTGACCGAAGATGAGTCAAAGCAGATCGTCAATTATTCCACCAATGTTCTAAGCGACCATAATTCCGCAGTGAAGGGTTCGTTGAAAACCCTTACGAAGACAGATCTAAAGGATATAGTCATAAAGGATGATCCGGGAATAATAGATGAGATAGAGGCTGCCAAGGAAGAAGCCACAAAAGCCTTTGAGGAGGCTGTTACGCCGGAGGAGACATCAAAAGACGGCAGGAGTGGATCTGAAGGAGAAAGCTCCGATGATGAAAACGCTCCGCTCGAGATTCAGAACGCAGATATCGCTTCATTGATAGGACTCAGCGGATTCAGGGTGGATTATTCGGGACATGCTGTCCAGGATTCTTATCCTGCGCCTGGAGATCCGGAGGCGGATATGATCTTCTCTATCGAACCTGCTACCGCAAACGACAAGCTGCTGGTATTCTATTTCAATGTCACCAATACAGGTATGGAAGAAGCGGATTGTAATATTTTAGATCTGCGGCCGAGATTCCGCTTTAAGTCCGGAGGAAAGACCCACAGCTTTTTAACAACGCTTTTGCTGGATGATCTTTCCACTCTGGAGGTAATGCTACAGCCCGGAGAGAGCAAGAGGGCGGTTCTCGTGGCTGAGATCAGTGAAGAAAAGGCAAATGAGCTGTCAGATCTGACCCTGATAATAATGGGAGAAGACGAAAACACGGAAATACTGCTTGAAAAATCTGTCGAAGGTGCGCCGGAGGATACGGAAACACAGGAATCCGGTGAAGGTGAACCCGCAGGAGATGCTGAGCCCGAAGGAGAGGTATCCGCAGAGTAGACAGGTATAGATACGGATTTACAAAAAAATGACAAAATTCGTATAGATTTTTGTGTATTTTATAGAAATATGTGATATAATCAACGTAATAATCTTTGAGAGGTGCTTGCATGGAAACAAAAATTCTTCTTGAAAATGGTACCAACGAGCTGGAGATACTTGAGTTTAAGCTTGGTGAAGACTCCTATGGCATCAATGTAGCGAAGATCACCGAGATAATTCCTTATCAGGCTGTTACTCCGGTTCCAAATGCACATCCCAGTATAGAAGGGATATTCATGCCCCGCGACAAGATGATCACGGCCATAAACCTGAAGAACTGCCTCCAGCGGGGAGATCAGGAAAATAAAGGCCTTTTCATCATAACCAATTTCAACAAGCTGGATATTGCATTCCATGTTGATTCGGTTGTGGGTATTCACAGGGTTTCCTGGACGGCTATCATAAAGCCCGATGCTACGGTGAACACGGTTGAAGCCGGTGTATCCACCGGAATCGTTAAGTTCGATGACAGACTGGTCATCATTCTGGATTTCGAGAAGATTGTTACCGATATCAGCCCGGAGACCGGATTGAAGGTATCCGATGTCGATGAGTTAGGAGAGAGGAACAGGAGCGAGGTTCCCATCGTTATGGCTGAGGATTCAGTGCTTCTCCACAAGCTTATCTCTGATTCCCTTAAGAAGGCCGGATATATTAATCTTATAGATTTCGAGAACGGACAGGATGCCTGGGATTACATTTCAAGATGTGTTGATGACGGCAATTTAGCACAGAAGGTTGGCCTCGTCATCACTGATATAGAAATGCCTATAATGGACGGACACAGGCTTACAAAGCTTATCAAGACAGGAGACAAGACCAAGAGGATCCCTGTTGTCATCTTCTCGTCTCTCGTTAATGACGAAATGAGAAAGAAGGGTGAGCAGCTCGGAGCGGATGCACAGCTCAGCAAACCTGAGATAGGAAACTTAGTTCGTGAGATCGACAGGCTTATGAATGCAACAGACGGCTGAGTATTCTGACAGATCAAAATGTGACTTTTGGCGTCCGAATCATAAAATGATAAAGGGCAGGGATTTGATCCCTGCCCTGTTTTGTGCTTTATTATTTCTGATCTGATCTTAGTTGGTTTCTATCAAAGATCAAAATCGCCCTTGAAATCATCATTTATCACATAATAAACTTTTCCGTTCTCGGGCTGAACATAAAGCTCAAGCTTCTTCATGTCTGAAGCCTGATTTCCGGCTGCGGTGAAGATATCCTTTGCGGTATTCTTCAGAGCCTCTCTTGTAGTTTCCTTTCCTCCGAACTGAAGGACAAATGTTTCTTTCATAACTTCCTCCTTAAAACCGAATAAAGTCGAATTATTGTAGAAACAACTTTGCTTATATTATCGCAAAGTGGGAAAAAAATCAATGATTTAATCAAGACTTTTTTACTTTGACTTTAGTTATATAAGCGGACGGGTGTTATGGTGGAAGAATTGATCGAGATGTGATAAACTAAATCGGTATGAGTACCGAAGAGAGTTATCTTGATGCTCTGCTGAGATCAGTAGAGGAATCCGAGAAAAATTTGAATATAGATCCCGGAGCCGGACTGCCGTCGCTGGAAGAGGTATTCGGTCATGGGGTAGAGCCGGTTATGGGAACAGATCCGGCTGCTTTTGATACTTCCTCATCGGTGGAACCGCCTGTGGAGGATTTTCTCCGGGAGGCTGCCGATGCTGCAGCGGAGATGCCTGCGGCTGCGGAGGCTGCTGCTCCAGAGATTGATGCAGAGCCGGTGATGGATGCCTACAGCAAGAATATGTCCACTGAAGAAATTGAGGCGATGCTTATCGCTGCCGGTGGAAAGAGTGCGCCTGCACCTGAGCCGGAGCTTGAAGCTGCTCCGGAGCCAATGCCTGAATTGGAGGCAGTGCCTGATATAGAGTATGTACCCGAACCGGATCCGGTGGCAGCACCTGAGCCGGAACTTGAAGCGGTTCCTGAACCCATCCCGGATCTTGAACCCGTGCCGGAGTTAGAACCTGAGCCTGTTCCGGAGCTTGAAGCTGTTCCGGAGATGGAGGCTGCCCCTGTACCTGAACCGGAGCCTGCTCCCGTACCTGAAATTGAACCGGTATCTGAAGATCCTAATCATGTGATGACACCGGAAGAGATAGCAGCAATGGTGGCTTCAGCAGGAGGAGACGCACCTGCAGAAGAACCTGCGCCAGAACCGATACCGGAACCTGAACCCGTTCAGGAGCTTGAACCTGCACCGGAACCGGAACCTGAACCTGAACCTGTTCCGGAGATGGAGGCTGTTCCTGAACCTGAACCGGAGCCTGCTCCTGTACCTGAAATTGAACCGGTATCTGAAGATCCTAATCATGTGATGACACCGGAAGAGATAGCGGCGATGGTGGCATCCGCAGGCGGCGATGTACCTGCAGAAGAGCCCGCGCCCGAACCGGAACTTGAACCTGCGCCAGAGCCGGAGCCTGCTCCCGTACCAGAAATAGAACCTGTGTCAGACGATCCTAATCACGTGATGACACCGGAAGAGATAGCGGCTATGGTGGCATCTGCAGGAGGAGACGCACCCGCAGAAGAACCTTCACCCGAACCCGAGCCCGAGCCTGAACCGGCACCCGAACCCGAGCCGGCTCCCGTACCCGAAATAGAACCTGTGTCAGACGATCCTAATCCCGTGATGACGCCGGAAGAGATAGCGGCTATGGTGGCATCTGCTGGTGGAGATACACATGCAGAAGAGCCCGCGCCCGAACCGA
Source organism: Lachnospiraceae bacterium (assembly GCA_024683935.1). The sequence continues at coordinate 56,383 of JAIKXV010000045.1, forward strand.
TACCGGAACCTGAACCAGTTCAGGAGCTTGA
>JAIKXV010000049.1 GCA_024683935.1 Lachnospiraceae bacterium
GCTGCTCCTCGCCCTGTCAGTGCACTTCCTCAGTTCCCTTGCGGGATTCACGTTAAAGAGCTTTATCCGAAGCTTCCCCTTGTCGCTTAACTCCGCATAATTCACATAGTTCTCATCCTCGGTCTCGTATATCTCAAGGAAGGCCCTGATATTAAAGTAAAGCTCCAGCGCCTCACTGTCTATACTGATCTCAGCCGTGGCCGCTTCCTCCGTGAGCTCGCTGAATATAACAGCTGTTCTCGATAAGACCGCCGTAAATTCCAGTATATCCGGATCCTTTATCGCGGGATCACAGAGCTTCTTTATGGGAACCAGAGCCCGGGAACAGTTGGAAAGGCTGGTTGTGAGCTTCTTTATAAGCTTCATGACCTTCTCCCTGGCGAGCTCCTTCTTTAAGTCCTCCTTCGTGGCGGGATGATAGTCTCCGAGTGCCGTCCACCCCTCCATAAGCTTCGCCTTCACGGAAAGGAAGTCCTCCTTGTAAAGCTCGGCGGAAAACATCTCCCTCGCCCTGTCTATCAGATTATGGGCCTCATCCACGAGGAAGATATAGTTTCCGATAACTCCCTCCCCGAAGAAGCGCTTTAATTTAACCCTCGGGTCAAAGCAGTAATTGTAGTCAAGGATAACCGAGTCGCAGAAAAGCGACAGATCCAGAGAAAGCTCAAAGGGACAGACTCTGCGCTCCTCCGCGAATTCCAGGATCCGCTTTCTGGAGTGGTCGTCCTCCAAAGTCAGAAAATCATAGAGTGCGTCATTTATCCTGTCATAATGCCCCTTCGCATAGGGACAGTCCACAGGATTACAGGAGGGCGGACGCCTTTCCCCCTCTTTCGTTTCATTACCGCAGAGGCAGACCTTCTCCTTCGCGGTAAGGGTCACCGTTTTAAAAAGAAAATCCTGCTTCCGAAGCTCATCAAAGCTGTCCGACGCAACAGTAGCCGTCACGGTCTTTGCAGTGGCATAAAAAATGCGTTCCGTAAGGCCTTCTCCCATGGCTTTTATCGCAGGAAACAGAACTGCCAGGGTCTTTCCCGTGCCTGTGGGGGCGTTAAGGAAAAGACGCTTTTCATGAAAAATAGTGCGGTAGACTCCCTCCGCCAGCTCCTTCTGCCCTTCCCTGTAAGTAAAAGGGAACTGCAGGGCTTTTATGGACGCATTCCTCTTCACTCTCCACTCGTAGGAAAAATCCGCCCAGCGCCTGTACTCCTCAATAAGGGCATCAAACCACTTTTTCAGCTCCCCGAAGGTAAAACCGAAATGAAAATATTTAACGTCCTCCGACTCTATATTGCAGTAAGTCATGCGGACGTTGATCTCATTTAATCTGTTCTGCAGGGCATAGATATAGGCGTAGCACTTAGCCTGCGCAAGATGGACTTTCTCCGGCTCCTTAATCCTTTTAAGCTCCCGGTACACGCCCTTAATCTCGTCAATGAATACTAATGCAGAATCGGACGAACCGCCATTTAACTGCGCCTCCGGCGCCGGGAGGTTCTGTGCGCTGTCCCCCGTGCGGGGAACACTGCATATACCGTCTGCCCTGCCATCTATATTCAGCTCATAGTTTTCAAACTCAATAACATGCTTTAAGGGAACCTCGGCACGGTATTCCGGACCTTCCCTCTTCTGGAGCATGCGGTGTATCCTGCTCCCCTCCTGCATGGCATCTGCCTTTGCAGAACGTTGGCGGTTATCAATATCACCGCTCCGGAAGATAAACTCTACCAGAGTCCTGACCGATATACTTATCCTGTCCTTTTCCCTTTCCTCCGGCATTATCTGAAATCTCTCACCCCTTAAATTTACCTGCAGTTTTTTGCCATCCTGAGCCGCCATGTCATCCTGAGCCTTGGCGAAGGATCTTTACAATATCTGCATTACAGCAGGAAAATATTATGCTTCTCAGCTTCCTCAATGTCTTCGTCAAGCCAGATGGAGGACTGTACCTCCCCGATGTGGGCCTTCTCCAGGAAATACATACAGATCCTGGACTGCCCGATACCGCCGCCCACAGTGTAAGGCAGCTCGCCCTTAAGAAGCGATGCCTGGAAGGGAAGCTTCTCCCTGTCCTCGCAGTGGCTGATCTTCAGCTGTTCCTTTAAGGAAACCTCATCCACTCTTATTCCCATGGATGAAAGCTCGAGAGCACAGTCTAAAACCGGGAAATAAACGATGATATCGCCGTTTAAGCTCCAGTCATCATAGTCCGGGGCTCTGCCGTCATGCCGCTCTCCGTTTGATAAAACTCCGCCGATGCAGGATATAAAGGCAGCACCGTGCTCCTTCACGAATGTGTATTCCCTCTCCTTCGGGGTCTTGTCCGGATAGAGCTTTAAGAGCTCCTCACTGTCAATAAAGGTGATCTCCTCCGGCAGCTCGTTCTTCAGGAAATCATATTTGTGGTGCATATGGGTCTCGGTCAGCCTGAGCGCATTGTAGACATGGCGCACCTTGTCCTTCAGGGTTTCCGTGTTCCTTTCGGACTTGTCGATTATCGCTTCCCAGTCCCACTGGTCAACATATATGGAATGGAGGTTATCCGTGTCCTCATCACGCCTTATGGCGCACATATCGGTGTAGAGACCCTCACCCTTCTTAAAGCCGTAGTCCTTCAGCGCAAATCTCTTCCATTTCGCAAGGGACTGGACTATCTCCACCTCTTTGTCGTTCTGCTCCTTTATGCCAAAGGAAACCGGCCTCTCAACGCCGTTCAGGTTATCATTCAGTCCTGACTCCGGACGCACGAAAAGCGGCGCAGACACACGGGTCAGATTCAGCTCTCCCGCCAGCGCCCTCTCAAAAACATCCTTCACCTCTTTAATGGCGATCTGCGTCTCATGCACATCCATATTCGCCTTATACTTTTCAGGTATTACTATACTCATAATAAAATACTGCTCCTGTCATCTTTAATGCCAATATACGTTCTGTCAAAAAACAAACATTGTCATTATATCTTTTCCTTTATCCATAATCAATCAAAGATTGATCCACTTATTCGCCTTCGCACCTGACCTATATCACCAGGTCAGTATCTCATACCCCGTTTCGGTTACCACCAGCTGCACTTCCCACTGCGCGGAAAGGCTCCCGTCCTCGGTGTAAACCGTCCATCCGTTGTCCTCATCGGTGAAGATATCATGCTTCCCCATATTTACCATGGGCTCGATCGTAAAGCACATCCCGGGCACCATCAGCATTTCCGTGTTCGGTTTCGAAACAAAGCTTACCCAGGGATCCTCGTGGAAATCCTTGCCGCAGCCGTGTCCCCCGATCTCTTCCACAACGGAATAACCCTTGGACCTGCAGAACATGTTGATGGCATTTCCCATGTCCCCGAGGCATCTCCAGGGCTTCACTTCCTTTAATCCGATGTTCACGGCCTCATGTACGTCATCCACAAACTGCCTGACCTTCGGATCCACATCCCCGATAATGAACATTCTCGAAGAATCTGCATAGTAGCCGTTATATATCGTGGTGCAGTCCACATTCACTATATCCCCGTCCATGAGTATATCCTCATCCGAAGGGATACCGTGGCACACCTGGTCATTTATGGAGGTGCAGCAGCTCCTGGGAAAGCCCTCGTATCCGAGAGTCGCGCAGATGCCGCCCATTTCCTTTGTGAGCTTTGCAACCCAGTTGTCGATCTCCTGAGTCGAGATCCCCTCCCTGATATGCTCCGTCACATAGTCGAGACAGGCCCTGTTGATCTCAGAGCTTTTTTTGATACCCTCTATGTCCTCGGCATTCCTGATGATACTCCGGTCGGGAACCGTGTAACCCTTGTCCCTGAATACCTCCAGCTTATCATCAAAGGCCAGATGGCACTGCTTGTATTTCCTGTGACTCCCGCACCAGCAGGGATCATTTCTGCCAAGCTGCATTGCTATTCTCCTTAAAAATCCCATGTTTCCTGTCTGTTATCAGTAAAATCGTCGACATGATGACAACACCTGTCGAATCTATCAACACATCCGAGATCCTCCCGGCCCTGCCCTTCACAAAGAGCTGGTGAAATTCATCGGACGCCGCATATATCACGCAAAAAACCACCGTGGAAAAGTATAACATCTTTGCCGAATTTGTCCAGAAAACAAGGGCAAACCACACGGCAAAAGTAAGTATCGCAAATTCCATCATGTGGGCCGCTTTCCGGACGGGCCCGTCAATGGCGGCAGCCATCATTTCCCTTTCCATCGGGCTTAAATTCTTTCCACCCATGAACTCTCCCGCTTCAACGAGATAGTAGGACAGCTTCATGCTCTGCTCAGTAGAGACATCCGCTTCCCTGGAGGAAAAGGCAAAGATCAGTATCATAATAATGACGGCCGGTAAGGCCGCCAGAAATTTCCTAAAATTCCTTTTTTTCAAAGCAGTAGACCCCGTACGCCGAGGACAGGACAAAGTAGATAAGGCTGCTTATTATCACCTTCGGCACGTTTCTCGTCGCAAAGAACTGTAATTCCTGGAACTGCGGCGTGAGAAGGATATTCTTTAAGAGTATCGCAGGATAAAAGCCTATGCCGTCCGTTGCAAGGAGTATTATGACCCGCGGGATGATGATCACAAACAGAACGAACATCAGCAGTGCCTTCTTCCTTGGCACAAAGGCAAAGCATAACATATTGGCAATGGAGATTCCCGCGATAAACAGCGGCATTGCAAGAAGCACGGCTTCAAGGAAATCCATGATGACAGTGATATCAATGGTTCCGTCATGCACCTGGAATATCGGAGTTATCACTAAAAAAGCCACCGTAGCAAAAAGCGCACAGACAAAGAGCACCAGGATCTCGGTGATCAGCTTCCCGAAGAAAATGTGCTTTCTGGAAAGTCCAATCGTGGACTTGTCTCTCAATCTGGGGTCAGGATAAGAACTCCCTATAACCTCGTCCGCCACAAAGAACAGACAGTAATAGGGAAGCCAGAAAAAACCCTTTGCAAACATTATAAGATTATAGGCAAAGGTCCCGTCGTTCATTCCGTATATGATATCCCGGAACGCCGTCATAGCGAGATTTGCCAGCAGAACAGCCGCCAGTATCCCTATTATGAAAACCCTGAAATACTTATCGGTAAGGGACCTGCCGAACTGCGTTTTTATATAATACAGCATTTATTCGTCTACCGAGTAATTCGGTGCTTCTTTTGTAATATGTATATCGTGAGGATGGCTCTCCTTAAGAGAAGCCGCACTTATCTTAATAAATCTGGCGTTTTCCTGCAGATCCCTGATAGTGGGACAGCCGCAGTAGCCCATACCGGAGCGCAGACCCCCGATAAGCTGGAATACCGTATCTTCAAGCCTTCCCTTGTAAGCCACTCTTCCCTCAACGCCTTCAGGAACCAGCTTCTTTGCGCCTTCCTGGAAGTATCTGTCGCTGCTTCCCTTATTCATTGCGGAAATGGAGCCCATTCCGCGGTAAACCTTGTATTTCCTGCCCTGATAGAGCTCGAAAGATCCCGGAGCCTCGTCGCAGCCCGCAAACATGGAACCCATCATTACAACGGAGCCGCCGGCCGCTATAGCCTTCGTAATGTCTCCGGAGTACTTGATACCGCCGTCAGCGATAATGGGCGTTCCGCTTTTCTTTGCCGCCTCGTAGCAGTCCATGATGGCGGATATCTGGGGCACGCCTATACCTGCAACCACACGGGTCGTGCAGATGGAACCCGGTCCTATTCCGACCTTTACGGCATCCGCACCCGCATCTATAAGTGCTTTAACCGCCTCAGCCGTAGCCACGTTGCCCACGATCACGTCAAGATCCGGGAAAGCGGCCTTCACTTCCTTTAATACCTTTATAACATTGCCCGAATGGCCGTGGGCACTGTCCAGCACCACGCAGTCCACATGTGCTTTCACGAGGGCAGAAGCCCTTTCAAGGAAATTCGCGGTTATTCCGAGAGCCGCACCGCAGTACAGCCTCCCCTGGGAATCCTTTGCGGAATTCGGGTACTTTATCTGCTTCTCTATATCCTTTATCGTGATGAGACCTTTAAGGTTTCCCTGCTTGTCCACCACCGGAAGCTTTTCCTTTTTTGACCTTGCGAGTATCTCCTTGGCTTCATCAAGGGTCACGCCCTCTTCCGCTGTTACCAGCCCCTCGCTCGTCATGCACTCTTTTATTTTTCTTGAAAAATCAGTCTGGAATTTCAGATCTCTGTTTGTGATAATGCCGACCAGCTTTTTACCCTCTGTGATGGGTACTCCGGAGATTTTAAATTTCCCCATGAGCTCGTCCGCATCCTTTAATGTGTGTTCCGGAGAAAGATAGAAGGGATCCGTGATAACTCCGTTTTCAGAACGCTTTACTTTGTCCACTTCATCGGCCTGATCCTCGATGGACATGTTCTTATGAATGACTCCTATGCCGCCCTGTCTCGCCATTGCTATGGCCATGGCGCTTTCCGTTACCGTGTCCATGCCGGCACTCATCATCGGGATATTGAGCCTGATATTTTTCGTCAGATCCGTTGAAATGTCAATCATATTCGGTGTCACTTCCGAATACGAAGGCACCAGCAGTACGTCATCAAAAGTTATTCCATCTCCAATGATCTTTCCCATTCTTCCTCCTTATATTCTGATCTGTCACTTTCCTTACTCGCAGTATCCGGTATAACCGTTTCCGGATTTGACATAACTGCCATACCGGAATTTTTACCACGAATTATAAACTACGAAATGAAGCTAATCAAGTCATGAGCCTGTCCCGGTACATATCTCCCGCAGTCCGGTTAGAGTTTTACAGTGATACCTTCGAAGGATAGAGCATCTTCATATTATCTATAATCCTTTCATCCGGCTCCAGTATCACTTTCTCCCGGCTCTGCTCCGTATTTATTATCATGATATATCTCTTTCTGTCCTTATATCCTGATGAAAAATCCCTTACGCTTTTCACGTTCCCCGATCTGTTCTCTATTTCCGGGGACCCTTCCGGCGCGAAGAACTCCATCTTATCAAGGCTGTATTCCGCAGCATTCTTTCTTACCGACTTTGAATATATGCAGTCTATCGTAAGCTCCCCCTGCAGGAAGAGATACTCATATTCCACATTTAATCTCGGCAGAAAGAAATAGGATAATACTCCGCCTGCCACCGCAGGTACGAAAAATACCGGGCTTACGAACATCCCGGCCCCCGCCAGGATTATAATAAGAGCGTAGGCACCGATCCTTATCAGACTGTCCGCCGCTCCCGTTTTCTTCTCTATTAACCATTCCACATAGGTATCATTCATTATTTCATCTCCCCGGGAAAAAAGGTTTCTCCGGCAGGCTGCTTTTTTTCGTTTCTGTTTTTATAAAATACATCATTATAAAATACGAAACAAGTCCCGATATCATTATAAAGCATAAGCTAACAGCTGTTTTGTTAAAAAGATCCCCCACCGGCAGGAAATAAACCACATATACGTATATATTGGCGGCAGAGTGGATCAGCATCGAAGACAGGATGTTTTCAAAACGCCTGTATACATATCCCAAAACAAGTCCGAAAATAAAGGCGTAGATAAACTGTACCGCATTTCCGTGGTACAGTCCGAAGATCAGTGCGGAGGCAATGAGAGCCGCCTCTGCCCTCACATAGGTACAGAGCTTTCTGAAAAACAGCCACCTGAAGATCAGCTCTTCGATAACTGGTGTGATCACTCCATAAAGCAGTATCCCTGCTGCCATGGGAAAGCGGAACAGCCAGGGCCTTATCTCCGTGCTGTATCCCGGAAACAGCCTGTCCACCCTTAAAAGAGCTACCAGCAGATTAAGGCACATGGCAAGGCTTATCCCCAGCAGAAAACATAACAGGAGCTTTTTTTCAAATCTTTTTTCCCCTCCGGCGGAAAACATTATACTGAAATCTCCTTTTTTAATCTCACGGAATATATTATCTTTTCTTTTACCGGCATATCAAGCAACTGCGTCAATGCCCCGGCGTACAGATCCAGCTGCTTTCTGTATCGCTTAATAAGGGTGTCCGCATCCTGAACATGGTCTGTCTTGTAGTCCATTACCGTTATCCCTCCGTCCTCTATAAAGAAGGCGTCGATAATACCCTGTATCTGCACCGTCTCTTTTCCGGAAGCTTCGGGAAAGATCTCCGATGCAGGGCGGCCGATAATAAAGGGCTGTTCCCGGAAAAGATCCTTTCGCTTCAGAGCTGCATTCATCCTGCGGTTAAGATCCGACCTTAAAAAGGCCGCAATATCACCGGGCTTTATCATATCTCTCTCCTCCGGCAGCAGGCTCCCGCTTTCAAGAAGCCCGGATAAAAAGCCCTCCACCGCCTCTTTTTCGCCTGACTGATCCTCCGGAATAAGGCTCATAACCTTATGGAAGGCAGTGCCTGCCTCTGCGGCGGCCTTCATGTTTTTCTGCCGCTCTTCCATGCTCTCCCTGTCCTCTTCGGAGAGCAGCGCCGTGATATCCCGGGCTTCGGCCACATTGACGAATTCCTCATCCTCCATGGCCCTTATCTTCAGTTCCGACACGCTGACCTTCGATGGCGTTGTGACGGAGACCTCATTGGGATACGTCCATCCGGTATTTTTAAGTATGTTCTCCCGGAGCTCCTCCTGATCCCCGGCGGCTGCGGACAGTACATACTCCTTTTTTTCCATAAGGGATGCGCCCTTTTCCATCCGCTCCAGGGTAAGGCTCTCCCCGTTTATTATACTGATACTGTAATTATCCGCTATCCAGCCGGAAATATCCGACTGCACGGCAGCAATGATAAAGTCCAGATAGGAATTAGCGCTGTCAACGCTGCAGGGCTTATCGTAAAGCTTCCCGGAATCCTTTATAACTCCGGATAATATGAGCTTTTCCTTTGCCCGGGTCAGTGCCACATAGAGGATACGAAGCTCTTCTCCGATATTTTCCGACTTCTGTTTACGGGCGGCCGCCTCCCTAAGTATCGTCTTTATCTTAACCCGCCTGTCAGGATCCACGTAGCTGATACCGAGCCCCGTTTCCCTGTGGCATATCACGTCATCCGCCGCATCCATCTGGTTAAAGCGCTTATTTATATTCATAAGGAACACAACCGGGAATTCCAGACCCTTCGACTTATGGATGCTGAGGATCCTGACGGCATTATAACTGTCCCCCGATGCCGCTTCGGAAAAGTCCAGGTCATACTTTTTCATCCGCTCGATATAACGCAGGAAACTGAAAAGCCCCCGGTAATTCATGCTTTCAAAGTCGGCTGCCCTTCTTATAAGGAGCTCCAGGTTTTCCGCACCCCTTCCGTCTATGGAAGAGACGTAGAGCGAATAATCATCTCTTATTATAAGCCTTATCAGCTCATGTATCGGTGTATAGGGAAGAAGCGCCCTGAATCCCGCTATCTTTCCCATGAATAAGCTTACCTTTTCCTTTAAGGGTGATTCATATTCCCCATTCTCAATGGCATCTATAAAAAGTCCCTCTTTATATGAAGCCCGGATCACCGACAGTTCCTCATCATTGAAGCCTCCGAAGGGGCTCTTCATAAGGGCGATAAGCGCGATATCCTGTCTCGGATTGTCAAGGACCGTAAGGTAATTTAAGACATCCCGTATCTCCCTGGTCTTAAAATATCCGTTCTTTCCCTCTATGACCGCAGGAATACCGCGGCTCAGAAGCACATCCCTCACGACCTCATCATTGCCGGATACGGAGCGCATAAGTATGCAGATGTCGCGGTATTCTGCACTGCGTTTTACGGTATCGCCATCCTTTTTATCCGTTACTGTAAAGCTCCCGACGATCTTCTCTATCTTCGACGCGATAAAGGCAGCTTCCAGCTCCAGGTTGTCGAGTTCGTTCTCTTCATCCTTTTCAATAAAGCAGAGCTCTGCCTTTTTATCCTCGCCATCCTCATCATAGCCCTCTCCGTAATAGAGTTCCTGGGCCTTGTCATATTCCACCCCTCCGGTCTCCTCATGCATGATAAGGCGGAACAGGGCATTCACCGGATCGAGAACGCTTTTCCTCGACCTGAAGTTTTTATTTAATAGTATCAGCTCGCTCTTTTTATCCTTCTCATAGGCCTTGTATCTCTTCATGAAGATACCGGGTTCTGCCAGACGGAAGCTGTATATGCTCTGCTTCACATCCCCCACCGTAAAATAGTTGTCATGCACTGCGACGCTTGTGAGAATGGCTTCCTGTATGCTGTTGCTGTCCTGATACTCATCCGTCATGACCTCGGAAAAGAAATCCCTGTAGCCGTCTCCCGCAGGGCTCTTAAGCACCTTAAGGGCAAGGTGCTCAATATCGGAAAAATCAAGGACATTCCGGTCGCCCTTCTTTTCCGTGAATCTCTCCCGGTATTTCAGGGTCAGCCGGACCAGCTCCTTAACCGCAGGATATGCTGCGTTCATTTCCCGGACCGCCCTTTCGGGATCCTTGGAAAAGAGATCATCCCGGAGCTTTTTTAATGTGTCCTTAAGCTTATTCCGGAAGTTCTTTACCTTCTCCCGCTTTTCCGGATCTGCACTGCTGTCCTTTTTTGAAGGCAGGCTCTTAAAATCAAGGGCGCTGAAAGCGTTAAAACGGCCTTCAAAGCTCCTCTCATCCAAAATATCCTGCAGCCTGTCCCTTTCATCGGAAAGCAGGGGGATATAGAGCCCGGGCCCGTCCGCCTCCGAAGAAATATCAATAATCGCATCATACTGATAAAGCACATTCTGCAATACAGTGTCCGAGAGGGCCAGTATATGCCCTGAAACTTCTGAATCCTCCATACTGCCGGCTTTGTAGGGCTCTGCCAGGGATCCGAGCCACTCTTCCGGATCCACCCTGGAGTCGGAAGCCTTTGAGAGCTTCATAATGAGCTCCGCCACATTCCGGTCCTCCTTGCCGGGAGAACACATATCCAAAAAGGAATAGAAATCCTCCGATCCCTCTTCATAGGCTTCGTTCAGCACCTCGTCGCAGGCGTCCTCGGAGAGCATCCCTGTCTCATTCTCGTCTCCGACCCTGAAGGAGGGGTCTATCCCCGCTTCTTCAAAGTTTTCACGTAATACCCTCACACAGAAGGAATCGATGGTCATTATGTTTGCATTATGGATAAGGTTCAGCTGCTGCCTGATATGCTGATCATCAGGATGCAGCGCTGACGCGTCAGAAAGCCTTTTCCTTATGCGGTCCCGCATTTCAGCCGCCGCTGCGTTGGTGAAAGTAACCGTCAGTATGCGGTCAATGTCCACAGGGTTTTCATCGTCCGTAACCCTGCTTATTATCCTCTCCACCAGCACTGCGGTCTTTCCCGACCCCGCTGCCGCGCTTACCAGGATGTTCTTTCCCCTGGTCTTTATTACCTTTTCCTGTTCCGGTGTAAAATTCATCTATCTATACCTATCATCTACGGTCAATTGTCATCCTGCGAAACACCCTTGTCATCCTGAGCGTCACCCTTGTCATCCTGAGCCGGATCCTTCATACACTGCAGCGCCTCCGTCCCTTTCATCTTCTTCATCCTCCGCTCCTTAAACCCTGCCGTGTTCAGGTCAAACCTGCAGCAGTCGGAATACGGGCAGTAATCGCAGGGGCTCTTATTATCAAATATGGCGGGGCTCGGCTCTATCTCGCCCTTCCCTATCCTTTCCCCGATCTCAAAGGCCTTTTTCTGCACATGATCCGTTATCACCCGGAAATCCCCGCTGTCCGCCACAGAGGACTGGGCCGAGAAGCTCCCGTCCTTATTAAAGGATACCGGCACCACGGAGGACTTCTTATCAAAGGCTCCGTCAAATAACCTGATGACCTCCGGATCGGAATTTACTATTCCCCGGAGCTTCAGCGCTTCCATCTTTCTTTCCTCGGATTCCCCGGGGGTGCCGCTTTTCAGCTCCTCTTCCTTTATAACGGGATCGGCTATATGGTAGTAGAAAATACCCGCGGGCTTTATCTCCGCGTCCGGATGGGCTATCCTCTCAATCTCCATGGCTCCTTTCAGGTAGATCACGAGCTGCATATCCAGTCCGTAGTATATCCTTGAAAGATCAAAGCTCTTATTTCCGCTCTTATAATCTATTACCGAAACATAGATGGTATCCCCGGCCTCCGCCGTATCTATCCTGTCTATCCGGCCTTTTAAGCCATCGGTATTAAAGCTCTTTTCAAAGAGCTCCGGATTAAAGCCGCCCCTCATCGACTGCTTCTTTATCGCCTTTACCGTAGTCCGGAGTATCCGGCTTATCCGCCTTATAAAATACTTGTTCCGCTCGGAGCTGAATAATACCAGGTTCTCATTTTCACTAAGGTATTTATCAAGTGCCTCCCCCGCAAGGGCCTCGGTCTCTTCATCGCCAAGGTCTCTGTAATTCTTTCCCTTTTGCTTTAATAAGAGGGAGTAGAGGTTCAGCACGTTATGCAGTACCGACCCCATATCCCGCCTTTCAAAGCCGAATTCCTCCCGTTCCATTGCCCTCAGGCCGTAGACCATGAAGTGGCGGTATGCGCACTCCGCATATCTTTCAAGCCTTGTGGGAACCCGGTTGCTGTTCTCTTCGTAAAGCACCCGGCTCACGGCTTCGCTTATACTGTCTTCCCCGTGTATCTTAAAGCAGAAGTCCAGGATATCATCAAATACCTTTCTTTTTTCCGGATCGCTGCGAAGCGCAGCGTATAAGTTCCCGGCGTTCGTAAGCCCGTCCTTTTCCTTAAGGGACGCTGCAAAGGCAGCATAGAGATCGTTATCGCTGTATATTTCCTGTCTTTTTATATAAAGTGTATCCGTAAGCGCCGGGAAAACGCTTTTTATCTCGTTTAAGAAGAATGAAGGGTTAAGCGCCTTCCCTCCGCTGTCGCTTAAGGAATATGAAAGCACCAGCTTTTCCGAAGCCCCGGTGACATTCATATAGAAATAGAATTTATTGATAAGCGTTCTCTCCCGGGCTGTGGGCGAGAGCTCCATCCCGCTTTCCTTCAGGAATTCCCTGTCCAGTTCGGAAAGCAGGCCCGCGCCCGTCCCCGCCGCCGGTATCAGACCGTCGTTCAGTCCCATAAAGAATAAGACCCTGATATTATCCATGCGGCTTCTCTCGGTGTCCCCGGCCCTTACGCAGTCCAATCCCGGGGGCAGCACGCCGATCCGCATGGCTTCAAAGCCCGCATCAAGTATTTCCAGATACTCCTTCAGATTCGTTTTTTCATTGGGGATCAGGCTCTCAATTTTATTCAGGAGCTCACTCACGGAATCCGGTATCTGGGAAAGGGCGTCGGCTTCCCTTATTCTGCCCTCTTCCCTTAATTTATCGGAAAGCTCCTCCGCTCTCTCATCTATTCCGGACACCTGAATGAATCTCTTCAGTTCCTCCGTTATGAATCCCGCATTCTTCCTTCCTCCGCCCACGGCGTCCATCAGGGGTTCCAGGAGGTTTATAAGCTTTTCCCTTACTTCGTTTACTGTTTTCAGCTCTTCTTCGCTTAAGCGTCCCGTATGTATGCGGAAAGCTTCCCGGTATTTTTTCTTTCCCCTTATATTCATGGCGCGGACGTAGTTCTCCAGGCGGTCCGCCTTTTCTTCCTCTATCCCGGTAAGGCCCGAACGCACAAAGTGAAAAACGCTTTCATAGCTCATATTGCTGATGACCGCTTCCAGCGCTGCCCTTATAAATTCCGTGTAGGGGTTTAACAGTATCTCCGTTGTGGAGTCGATAAATAAAGGAATGCCCTCCCTTTCCGCCTCGGCAGACAGGATATTGGAATATAGCTTCGGATCGGACATGACGATGCCTATCTCCCGGTATCTCATGCCGCTCCGGACAAGTGCCATGACCTTTTCTATTACGCACTCCGCTTCTCTTTCGGGGTTAAGGCACTTTATCACTTCTATATCGCTTATTGTATCTGTATTTCCTGCTGTTCCGGGATCACTGCTTACCTCTGTTCCGGGATCGCTGTTCCCTTCTTTCCTTTCCCTGAACAGCTTTTTTTCAAGGAGGGAAAGCTCCGTGCTGTCCTTAAAGCGGTTTTCCTTATTGTCATAGAAATGCAGGGTCTCGATTTTGTAATTAAGGCTCTCCCCTATGTCCCTTATCCTCTTTATCGTATTGACGGATAGGGAGAATAATTCCCCGTCAAAGCCGTCATAATCGAGGCAGAGCGAAACTTCATCCGTAATTTTCAGTATCTCCGAAAGGAATCTGTACTGTATCGGCGTAAAGCCAGTAAAATCATCAAAGTAAAGGCAGGCTCCCTTTAAGAAAGCTGCCCTGTCCGCAGCCTCCGCTGCCCTGTCCAGCAGCTCTTCGCGGGTCACATACCTCTCTTCCAGCTTTTCCCGGAAAGTCTTATAAAGGATATAAATATCCTTTAATTTGGCGGCGAGGTACTTTTTCCCACTGTTTTCCGAGAATTTCTTTACGTCATCGGGAGTGATCTCGTACTGCACGAATTCGGATATCACCGACTTTATCTCATTTATATATCCGGTCCGGGAAACGTTTTTCTTTAAGGCCGTGAGCTCACCCTCATGCTCGGAGATAACGGTCTTAAGGATCAGGTTCTTTCCCGTATCGTCTATTATCTCCTTCGCATTTCCGCCCGCATTGTCAAATATCCTGTGGGCCAGACGGTTGAAGGAAAGCACGTCTATATTCATGATCCCGTGCCGCTTTGACAGTGCTATTAGCCTGTCCGTCACGGTATGGCTCGCCTGCTCCGGCACAATGACCAGATGGTTTTTCCTTATATCTTTTTCAGCTTTTTCCACGGCCCTGCTGAAAAGCGCGGTGCTCTTTCCGCTCCCCGCAGGCCCCAGTAATATGTTCATTTCCTGCATACAGACATTCTACCACAAATCCCCCTGTACAAATGTTGACAATTTTGTCTTGTTTTTGTAGAATACTATCTGTTGCAGACAAAAGCAGCATAAATGCGCGCGTAGCTCAGCTGGATAGAGCGTCTGGCTACGGACCAGAAGGTCGCGAGTTCGAATCTTGTCGCACGCAGTGGAGCATATCATCACGGTATGCTCCTTTTTGTATTTACCAACCCCATGACAAGCTTTCAACTTATTGGACTATCCCCTCGTTTTCGTGTATACTGTAAGAGTATTTTTTTGCATAAAGTATCTGATAATCACCGCATTTTCAGGGAGACGCCATGCAGTTAAATAACGTAAAAAAAGGGACTGAAATAATCATCACCTGTGACCTGAATCCCAGTATCGAGATGAAGGTCACAGCCGCTGACCAGATGGAGGATATAGAGGATATCCTTGTAACCACCTGCGCCTATGACGAGTCCCATATTCCGATCCTCCCTAATGAAGACATTACCTACTGTCTCTCATATACGGACGAAATAGGAAAGAACATCACGATTGATGATGTCGCCATAAGCTTTGACGATACATACAATACTTATGCGATACAGTATATAGAGATGCTGACCGTGAAGAAGCAGAGAGACGAGCTTCGTATCCTGTATGAAGACGCTGCTTCCTGTCACTTTGAAGAGATGAATACCCTGTATATGGGAATGATACATGATGTTTCCAAGAGCGGCATCGGCATAGAGTTCCCCGCGGGATCCTTTACCGATAAATTCAAGGAAAATGAACTTGTCACTATTATGTTTGACGCCGAAAAGGGTAAGAAGGCCCGGATCCAGGGCAATTGGCGTTATTCTCTTTTAGAGGAGGACGGAAATATCCGCTGCGGTTTCAGGCTCTTGAAAATATCGGATTCATACAGGGTAATGGTAGCCAAGCTCCTGGCAGAGCGCGGTATTTCTGATAAGGATTTTTAATATAATGAAAGACTATATGGTCCGGGCCATAAGCGCCAATAAGGAAGTGAGAGCCTTTGCAGTAAGCGCCCGGGATACAGTAGAGGAAATGAGAAGCCGGCATAATACCAGTCCGGTAGTAACCGCAGCACTGGGAAGGCTTCTTCTCGGCGGAGCGATGATGGGCTCCATGCTGCAGGATGATGATCTGCTTACTCTCTCCATCAGATGCAACGGTCCTGTGGAGGGACTTACAGTAACCGCAGATTCGGATGGACATGTTAAGGGTTTCGCACTTGAACCCGAGGTCATCAATCCCGTCAGAAAAACAGATAATAAGCTGGATGTCAGAGGGATCGTAGGACAGGGACTTCTTAAAGTCATCAAGGATCAGGGCTTGAAAGCCCCCTATGTAGGTGAGATCCAGCTGGTGAACGGTGAGATCGCAGAAGATCTTACTTTTTATTTTGCCCAGAGTGAGCAGACACCTTCTGCCGTAGGTCTCGGCATCCTTATGAATAAGGAGAATACCGTTCGCGAGGCCGGGGGCTTTATCGTACAGCTCCTGCCCGGCGCTTCGGAAGAAAGTATCAGCGCTCTGGAAAGAAACGTGGCAAAGATCAGTTCCGTTACGGATCTTCTGGTTGATGGAAATACCCCGGAGGATATCATAGGAATACTGCTGCAGGGGCTGGATCCCGAAATTCTTTCCCAAACCCCTGTTTCATTCCGCTGTAACTGCGGAACAGAAAAAATAGAAAAGGTGCTTATAAGCCTCGGCAAAGAAGAACTGGAATCTCTTATCGCTGAGAATAAAGAGACCGAGGTAAAATGCCAGTTCTGCGGAAAAGCTTATAAGTTCAGTGTTGATGAATTAAAACTCATCTTAGCGTCATTAAATTAGCGTCTATATGACGGAATAACCTGAAGCTTATGAAGATTTAGAGCGTGCATGCGCTCTATTTTTTTCTTCAGCTCTTCGTCTTCACACTCTCCTGTCAGAATATAGCGGTCAAGCGCAGCATAGGTAAAACCAATCTTTTCTTCGTCAGTCTGTCCGCAGAGGCCGTCAGACGGAGCCTTATGCACCAGGCCTTCGGGCAGATTCAATGCGTCACCGAGCTCAAGCATTTCGGTTACCGTATAATCCGAGCAGGGCGAAAAATCACCGGCCGCATCCCCGTACTTTGTGGAATATCCTATATAGTCCTCGGAAGCATTGCAGGTATTGGTAACTCTTCCTCCGTTTGGAAGGGACTGGGCAATGGCGTAAAGGACTGACATTCTGATCCTGGGAGCTAAATTTATCTTTGTATCATTTGACATGCTGATATCATCGGTGCTGTCTTCAAGGGCGGTAAGGGCCGCGTCATATATCGGAGCTATATTTACCGTATATGTCCTGATATCCAGAAACTCTGCGATTTTCTTAGAATCCGAAATATCCTTCTGTACGCCGTTTGGCATCATTACGCCTACAACCCTGTCTTTTCCAAGAGCCCGGACCAGGAGAGCGGCAACTATGGAGGAATCCTTCCCGCCTGAAAGCCCTATGACCGCATTGGCCTTCGGACCGTTCTCCTCAAACCAGCTCTTTATCCAGGATGTTATGTTTTCGATCTCCTTATTCACGTTAAGCATTTTTCACCTCACTTCATGATGGTTGATGAATCATTAATTTGAATCTAAACAATAGTATCTCACATAATCATCGAAATGCGAAAGAGAAAATTCTATTTTTCCCCTTTTGGATTCACGGATAATACCGCTTTTAAATGCTAAAACAGGCCCGGAGCATGTCCGGGCCTGCAGGAAATTTAGCAATTATTGATTTTCCGCATCAGTGCGAGGGATCAATATACATCCTTCCACTCTGCGATGTTGTCAGGATTGAACTGGAACGGAGGTCCAAGGATGATCTCTGATCCGCCGTCGCCTGCGTCACCGAGTGTGTACTGTCCCATATCGCCTGCTGTGAAGGTGTCGCCTACATCACCCTTGATCTCACCGGTAACCAGTGCGATTGATGAATAAGCGGCAAGCTTAGCAAGGTCGCTGGGGTTCCAAAGGAACATATAAGGGCATGAATGAGCGTCATCATTTCCGATGTACTCAGCCATTTCTGAAGGAAGTCCAAGGCCTGTAAGCTTTACAGAAGACTTCTGGTCCTGAAGAACCTTTGCAGCTGCTGCGATACCAACGGTTGTGGGAGCGCAGATAACCTTCAGATCAGGATACTTGGAAAGAAGAGCCTGGGTCTGGTCGGTTGACTTCTGAGGCTCGTCATCGCCGTAAGCAACTTCTACGAGCTCAAGTCCTGCATACTTGCTGTCGCCTTCCTGGATGGACTTCATAGCTTCGATCCAGGAGTTCTGGTTTGTAGCCTGTGATGTAGCAGAAAGGATAGCGTACTGTCCCTCTCCGCCTGACAGATCGAGAACGGCGTCGATAAGAGCCTGTCCTACTTCTGTAGTACCTGCCTGGTTGCAGAAGGTCATACGGCTGTCAGCGTTAACCTTTGAGTCAAAGCAGTTAACCTTGATGCCGGCGTCCATAGCTTCCTGAAGGGTAGCCTGAAGAGCGTTCTCATCGTTAGCTGCTACAGAGATGGAATCAACACCCTGGGAAATAAGGGACTGGATCTCTGTGATCTGAGCGTCAACGGTAGCTGCTGAAGGCTCCTTAACAACAACGGTGCCGCCTGCTGCCTCGATAACCTCTGTGAAGCCCTCGATGGCCTTCTTGAAGTAGGGGTTACCTGCGCTCTTAACAACGATAGCATAGGTCTTTCCTGAAGCGTCTCCGCCTGCAGTTGCCTCTGCTGCTGCGTCTGCGCCTGCGTCTGCTGCAGGTGCTGCTTCCTCAGCTGCGGGAGCGGGCTCTTCAGCCTTGGGAGCTTCCTCAGTTGCTGCGGGAGCGGGCTCAGCTGCAGGAGCGGGCTCTGTGGATGCTGTTGATCCGCCGCAGCCTGCAAGAAGTGTTGCTGCCATTGCTGCTGTGAGCAGAATACTTACAACTTTTCTTTTCATAAAAATTTTCCTCCTTTACCTTTATAAGGTTTGGTATATATATCCACATCACTATGATGGAGATACCTATTGTAATGCACCGCTTCTCAGGTGCATTGCCTACGCACCGCCCATCGGCGAAGCCGATTTAAATGGCGGTGCTCCTTAATTTCCTCGCCGCATCTATCTTCGCCTTTATTCCCGGTATCAGAACCGCGATGATAAGGAGCGCACCGACGATGACCAGTATCATCTGTGAATTCACGTTAGCCTGTCCGAGAGCTATCCGGAGAAGGGTGATGATAAGTCCCGCGATTATGCCTCCGATAAGGGTTCCCTTTCCTCCTGTGGAAGCTATACCGCCGAATACGCACATCGCGATGACTTCCATTTCAAAGCCCTGTCCCGTGGTGGTATTGGCGCCGTAGGTATAGGCTGTAAGGAAAAGTCCCGAAAATCCTGCCATAAGGCCCATCAGTGCATAGGCGATGAACCTGCACTTCTGCACATCCACTCCGGCGTAGAAAGCAGAAACCTTATTGCTTCCTATCGCGTAAAGCGAACGTCCGAAGGTGGTGAGCTGCAGCACTACTGTGTATATAACCGCTGCGATCAGCACTATCAGTATGATGATCGGAACCGTCTTTCCGAGCTTTGTGGAAAGAGGCATTATCTGCTTCGTATTGTTATAGGCTACGGATCCGCCTCCGCCGAGGGAGATCTCCGCAATACCGCGGAAGATTATCTGGGTTCCGAGAGTGGTTATCATACTGGGAAGCTCCGGGAAGCTGGTGGTTATCGCACCGTTTATCATTCCGCAGACAAGTCCGGTCAGCAGGCATCCTAAAATGACTACCGGGAAAGGTGCTCCCGCATTGCTGATATAGCAGGTAACCGTGCCTGTCAAGCAGACTATGGAACCTACGGAGATATCAATGTCTCCTAAAACCAGTATGTAGGCCATGGGGAAGACCATGAAGATCTCTGCCATGTATTTCGGCATCTCACGGAGCACATTTGCAAAGGTGTAGCTCTGGGAGATATTCATATTAAAGATGTTAACCGCGATGAAGAGTATTACCAGGGCTCCTTCCCAGGTAAGGAGAAGCTCCCTGGCCGTGATCTTCTTATCGGCTTTAATGGTACGTCCTGATTTTCCGGCCATTACATTTCCCTCCTCTCAAGGTTCTGCTTATCAACCATCCTCTGGGTCATCACGTTGAAGATGACAACTATCAGGATGATCAAGCCCTTAACGGTATTCTGTGCGATGGAAGGCACATTGATAAGAGGAAGGGCCTTTGCGATTATTGAAATTATAAGGGCTCCGAGGAAGGTTCCCACAACCGATCCTCTTCCGCCGCTCATGGACACGCCGCCGATAACGCAGGCTGCGATAACGTCCATTTCCCTGCCGTACTGCATGTTGGGCTGGGCTGATGCATAGATCGAAACGGAAAGCGCTCCGGCAAGACCTGCCAGGGTTCCCATTATCGTGTAAACCGAGATCAGGGTATTATCCACATTGATACCGGATATCCTTGCGGCCTCGGCATTGGATCCTACAGCGTAGATCTTGCGTCCGAACTTCGTCCAGCGGAGGAGCCAGAAGAAAAGCGCGTAGCAGACTATCAGTATGATGTAGGGACCTATGGTTCCGTCCTTACCGAATTCTGCGAATTCACGCACATCCTCGCCGCTTGCAAACTGGCTGTTTCCCACTACATAGGCCATGCCTCTCCAGATATACATGAAGCCCATGGTACAGATGATGGGTGCCACCTTACCCTTTGAAATGATGACTCCGTTCAGCGCTCCGCAGATGAAGCCGATCACCATGGCGATAATGAAAAGCAGCAGGGTGTTGTTTATGATGTTGTACTTTGTCAGCATTCCGATGCTCATACCCGCAAAAGCCAGGGTTGATGTTATCGAAATGTCGATACCTGCGGTAAGCATTACGCAGAGCATGCCAAGCGCCATGATAAGCGTAAGTGCGTTATTCCTGAATATCTGCCCGATATTTACGGGAGAAAAGAAGGTGGGGTTCAGGATCGTTATAAAGATCCCGAGTACTATAAGGACGAAGAAAAGCAGCGCTTCTCTGGATCCCGAAAGCTTCTTAAATAAGGATTTGTTTTCCATTACAGAGCCGCCTCCTTTCTTTCATTACTGCTTTGTTCCATTGAAAGATTAAGGATCCGCTCCTGGCTTGCCTCTTCTCTGTTAAGGCAGCCTGTGACACGGCCGTTGCACATTACATAGACCCTGTCGCACATTCCGAGGATCTCGGGCATTTCGGAACTTATCATGATTATTGCATAGCCCTTCTTTGCGAGCTCTCCCATTATGGCGTAGATTTCCGCCTTGGCGCCTACATCCACACCCTTTGTGGGCTCGTCCATTATTACCAGCTTCATGTTGTCCTGGGCAAGAGCCTTGGCAACCACAACCTTCTGCTGGTTTCCGCCGGATAAGGAGCTGGCAGGATCAAAGATCGTAACGGCCTTGGTGTCTACTTCCTCCAGGAACTTCTTTGAAATCTCGTTTTCCTTCTTTGAGTCGTTGAAGATGCCGCTCTTCGCAAGCTTCTTCTGTATGGGAAGGGTTACATTCCGCCCGAGTCCCCAGCTCAGGATAAGTCCCTGGGTGGAACGGTTCTCGGGCAGGAGGATGATACCCTCCTTCATCGCATCCTCGGGCTTATTGACCTTCAGCTGCTTTCCGTTAAGGAATACCTTTCCGCTGTCAGGCTTTGTGATGCCGCATACGCTCTCCATAACCTCGGTACGTCCTGCGCCCACAAGTCCTGTCATGCCGACTATCTCACCGGCATTGACTGACATCGAAACATCCTTGAAAAAGCCTGTACGGCTCATATTCTCTATCTTGAATACTTCTTCGCCGATCTTTACATCCGGCTTCGGATACATGTCGGAGATCTCACGGCCTACCATGGCCTTTACGAGGTCCGCATTTGTGATCTTGTCCACGTCATAGGTTCCGATGTACTGGGAATCACGGAATACCGTAACCCTGGAAGCCAGACGGTACATATCCTCAAATCTGTGTGAAATAAAGATGATGGAAACTCCCTCACCCCTTAATTCATCCACTATCCTGTATAATTCCTCGGATTCATTGGTGGTAAGGGATGCGGTGGGCTCATCCAATATTATTATCTTTGCGTTTGTGGAAAGGGCCTTCGCGATCTCCGTCATCTGCTGCTGTGCAACTGACAGTGCCCCGATCTCGTCGGAGGGCTTGAAATTCGCATGGAGCCTGTCTAAAAGCTCCTGAGCCCTGGCATTCATTTCCTTCCACTGGATCATCCCGCCCTTGATGATCTCATGTCCCATGAAGATGTTTTCCGTCACGGAAAGCGTGGGGTATGTTGTGGGATGCTGGTAAACCGCAGCTATTCCCGCATCAAGTGCATCCTTGGGTCCCCTGAAATGAACCTCTTTTCCTTCCAGGTACATGTGGCCCTCCTCAGCCGCATGCACTCCGGTGATAACTTTGATAAATGTGGATTTTCCCGCACCGTTCTCGCCCATCAGAGCATGAACTTCGCCCTTTTTCAGCTGGAAATGTACCTGATTAAGGGCCTTCACGCCGGGAAATATCTTGGTTATCCCCTTTAATTCAAGAATAAAATCCGAATCCGGCATACTCTCTCCTTCCTCCTGTTTTCTTTATATTACAAATCTTTTTAATCTTAATCCAAATGGAACATCTCTCTCAGGTCAACCGCCACCGGGCTGTTGTCCGGATTGGTCTCCATTATGGGAGCCATGAAATCCCACCACTTTCTGTTTATGGGAGTATCGGCGCCCTTCGCCCATTTTTCCTCATCCTCTATCTCGATATATCCGAAGAGCACATTTGTCTCCTCATCAAGAAAGATGGAATAATTCTTTCCGCCGTGCTCGTGGATCATGTCGATCATCTCCGGCCATAATTCACTGTGGCGCTTCTTATATTCTTCAGCCTGCCCTTCATAGAGCTTCATCTTAAATCCCTTGACCATGTGTAACCTCTCTACACTTCTATTATTTCAACAACCAACATTCAATTTGCTCCCGCAAATTGAACGTCGCCTCGACTCAGGTCCTTCGGACCTAAGTCAATTGCACACAACCTCAAGCGGCACATTCATTATCTTCGCCACCTTCTCCAGCGTGTGGATGTGGTGTCCGATGGCAGCTGCCATGTGGTGCGTAGGTCCTGCCTCGCTCCAGCGGTTAACGAACTCCCTGGCATCAATGGAGAAGCGGGTTCTCATATTGGTATCGCCGAAGGTGAAGATAGGTCCTTCCTCATTTATGCCTTCAGCAGCAATGAACTTGAAGTGTCCGTCCCCGTCCTGGGTGATGGCGAGATAGGTTATCTCTCCAGTGGGAGGATAGAACTGGGTGAGATAACCGCCGCCGGTCTTCCCGTGGAATACGGGAACTATCTTCATGGTAGGCTTCTTTGCTTTAGAGATGTCATAATCTCCCGAGCCGCTGTGGCCTATGATGCAGATATCGTCATCAAAATCGATAGAGTACATTTCGGAAAGCTGTCCTGTGCCCGAAATGGTCTTAAGGATGCTCATTGCCATGGCAACCTTCATATCGCCTTCAACCGCGCAGGCTGTGCCCTGCTTTATCAGCATGGAGAACGCGGGGATCAGCATGGAATCAAGGACTCCTGCCTTACCCTGGGAATATCCGTCGTAGTGGGAAGCAATGAGGCCTAACTCTTCGTCCTTTACCCACTGCTCAAAGGCAACCACGTACTTTGCCATATCCCATACCTTTTCAATGGTGCCGCCGCCCTCTATATCAAAGGTATCAAGGATGTCCTGTGCCTTCTCCCTGATCTTCTCTTCATCTGTGATGTCATCGGCGATGGCCCACATCTTTTCCCAGTCAAACTGCTTGGTGTAGAGACCGAGTCTCCTGTAAAGATTTGACTCGTCGATGTAAAGATCCATCATACCGGGATAGGGACGTCCGATCTGGGCGATATTGGTATTCCTGAATCTTCTCCTTACCTGGGCTGCCCTGCACCAGTCCTCTATCTCTGCAGCAACTCTCTCGTCACCGCCTTCAACCACGCCGGTTATAACCGCATGGCGCTTTCCGTATCTCTCAAGATCCGCCACCATCTCTCCTACTGCACCGCAGGCATAAAGGGTGCCGAGCCAGGTGGGGATATCTGTCTTATCATAATCGGGCTTTTTATTCTTCTGAACATTTACAAGTACAACCGGAATGTCCAGATCCTTAACTGCAGGAAGCATGTTGTAGCTTGTGGCGTATGTTAAGAGCTGTAAGAAAACCAGATCCACATCAGCTGCGCGGAATTTGTCTCCCGCTGCCTGTGACTCTTCCTTGGTGGTCACCATTCCGCCGTCGATTATCTCTATCGTATCGGGAAGGGTTTTCTTGAAAGCTTCAAACTGTGACTTGAATTCGGGAACGAGCTCCGGAAACTGGGGAAGATATGCCCCGAGAGCTATAGAAAAAACACCGACCTTTGCCTTTGTATCTACTAACATTTTTTTCCTCCGTTATTTACAGTGAAATAGATTCTTCGCTCCGCCGGGCGTCGCTCGGAATGACAAACGCTTCACAATCTGATGATAATCGAAAGATTGCAACCAAAAAAAGAGTAATATTTTTTGAAATGGGGACTATGTTTGCATCATCCTCTGCACCTATGTCATCCTGAGCGAAGGGAAGGATCTTTCAATAATCTTAGAAAGATGACATTTCAATAATCTTAATGATATACTCTCAATATGAAACTGCTGATCACAGATGATGAAGACATAACCCGGGAAGGTCTGAAAAACGCCGTTAAGGCCATGGATCTCCCCATTGATAAGATACTTCTCGCCGATGACGGTACCAGAGGAGTCGATATCGCCCTGAAGGAGCAGCCGGATATCATTTTAAGCGATATCCGCATGGCCCGGATGTCCGGTATCGACATGGTGGACGCCCTGAAGGACAGGCTCCCTGACACCGCCTTTATTTTCATGAGCGGATTTTCCGACCGGGAGTACCTGAAGGAAGCTATCCGCCTGAAGGCCGTGAGCTTTATAGAAAAGCCCATCGACCTTTCGGAACTGGAAAATTCCCTGAAGGAAGCTATACGCCTTATCGAGGACATGCGTAAAGCCAGGCAGTCCAAATTGTTCCACAGCAAGGCTGCCGCAGGAAAGCTTGCCCTTTTGCTTACGATGCCTCCCGAGGAAGCAGGCCCGATAGACAGTGAACTCCTTAAGGGTGATATCGGAGACGCCGTTAAGAAAAACCGCCACATCACGGTTTTCCTTGTAAAGAGCGCAGATTCCCTGGAGCTTTTAGATGAAAACGAGAGAAAAGGCATAAGCGAGAACTTCGGACTCTTCCTCTCCGCTTCCGGTTCAGGTGAGATCAATATAGAAAAGCATGACCGCTTTCTCATATACCATGTATTCTCTCCCGGAAAGCTCACGGAAAAGGATATATTAAAATACGGAAACGCCCTGAAATCCGCCCTTCCGGAAAAGGGCAGGTATTTTATCTCTGCCGGGAAATGCGTATCCGGCATGGAGAACGCCTACCGTTCCTACAATCAGGCTGTGCTCCTTATGCAGTCTTCCTTCTTTATGGATTACGGCTGCATAATAATCGACAGCGCAGAGGAGCTTCTTCCTGCGCCGAAGGTTCTGCCGGATCCCTCCGAAGCCTATCTCCTCTCCCTCCTGTCCGGTGACCGGGAAAAGATAGAGAAGGCCGAGCAGGAGATCGCCAGGTCATTTTCCGATTCCAGGAATCTGATGCCGAATCAGGTCAGGGATATTTACTATAAGCTCTTTTCGATGGTTTCCTATGCCTACCGGAAGCTCTCTTTGAATCCGGGAGATGAAAAAGACAGCAGTGAATCCCTCCTCTCCTTTGTCCAGGAATGCAATACCTTAAAGGAGCTGAAGGCTGCCCTGAGCGACAGGTCGGATAAGCTCTTAAAGGCCATGGCCCAGGAGGAGCCCGAGAACCCCACCGTATTTTCCATTAAGGAATATATAGGCAGGAATTACTCCAGGGAAAATCTGTCCGTTAAGGAGATCAGCGATTACGTCCATATGTCGTCCACCTATATCTGCACCCTTTTTAAGAACGAAACAGGACAGACGCTTAATCAGTACATTACCCTTTTCAGAATGGATAAGGCCAAGGAGCTCTTAAGCGACCCCAAATACAAGATCGCCGATATCTCAGGAAAGGTCGGCTATTCCGACGGCAATTACTTCGGAAAGTCCTTTAAGAAGGCCGTAGGCATGACTCCCGGGGAATACCGTTCCCGTGTACTGCTATGAAGACGAAAGCAAATCCCTTAAAGTATTTTATGACGGATCTCAGCTTCTCAAAGAAGCTGATGACCGCCTTTCTAATACTCCTTCTGATACCGAGCCTGGCGGTTTCGGTTCTGATCTACGGCGAGATCAATGATCTCGTTGTTACCGATACCATTGAAAGCGCGGAAACCCTTTCCCTGCAGACCGCCCAGACCGTGGGCAATGTGACGGGCAAGATAAAGAATGTGGCGGACATCCTTTCAAACGACTCCTATCTCCGGGAAATAGCCATGCATCCCGCCTTTTCCCATACCGATAATATTGAATACTCCGGGATCCTCCGGGACTCCTTTATGTCCTCGGTTTCTTCCCTCCTTGATGACCCCGTTATCAAAAATGTACGGATATACCTGGACACTCCCTATGAAGACCTGTATGAGGAGTCCGGTCCCTATGACATCTTCCAGTCCATGAGCCTTACAAAGGGCAGCTACTGGGGCGGAATAATGAGTACCAATGAAACCGATTCCCTTTACTGCGCTCCCTTCTATCTGTCAAACAGGGAAAAGGAGTCCCTCGGCACCCTGTCCTATGTACGCCGTATCCGTTATGAAATGGCGGACGACAAAGATACGGCCACCGCAGCCTACCTCGTTATCTACTTTTCATCGGAAAGCCTTTCGGATCTCCTAATGACCGAGGAGCCGGAGGGAGACGCCGTGAATTATATCCTGAACGACAGGGACAACCTGATCGCCGCATCGGACGAAGCTCTGGCCGGCACCTACTTTCTGGATAACGACGATATAGACAGTCTGATAGGCGAAGGTGACACCTTTGTAAAGCGTACGGTTCTCGGGCAGGAGCTGTATACCGGCTTCTATGATATTGAGGACACGGGCTGGCGCCTGATTTCCGTCATCCCCGCAGCTCCCCTTACGGAAAAATCCCGTTCCATACTTTTGCGCTACGCCCTGATCTACGCCCTTTCCGTCCTGATAGCGGTTATAACCGCACTGTTCCTGGGACGATCCATTTCCTCCCGTATCGGAAACGTGATAAAGAAGATGGAACGCACCCATCACAGCAAGGTTCATAAGATAAAGGAGGAAAGCGGACATGATGAGATAGGTGATTTTGTCCTGACCTATAACCATATGGCGGATGAGATAAATGACCTGATGGAGAGGCAGAAGGCTGACGCCGAGCAGATAAAGACCTCGGAATTCAACGCCCTGCAGGCCCAGATCAACCCGCACTTTCTCTACAACACCCTGGACATGATAAACTGGCTGTCCTTAAGCGACGAGAAATACAGAGTGAGTGACGCCGTGCAGTCCCTTTCCAAGTTCTATAAGCTCACTCTTTCAAAGAAGAAGACGATAGATACCGTGGAAAACGAGCTTGAACACGTTTCCCTCTATGTGAAACTGCAGAATATGAGATTTGATAACAAGATAGACTTTATCGTGGATGTGCCGGATAACCTGATGCACCATGAGATCCCGAAGCTCACCTTCCAGCCTGTGGTGGAAAACGCGATACTTCACGGAATACTTGAAAGAGAAGAAAAAAGAGGTACGATAGTCCTTACCGCGTGGGTAGAGGATGACGATATCCTCTTTCTTATTTCAGATGACGGCGTGGGAATGGATGAAGAGACGCTGAATTCGATACTTACCGACAGCCCGGCGGAATCCCGTTCAAAATCCGGCAGCAATATCGGCATATACAATACCCATAAGCGCCTGAACCTGCTTTACGGCCAGGGCTACGGTCTTTCTTACAGCAGTACCCCCGGGCAGGGAACCGAGGTCAGGATACGGATCCCTCTTGACCCTCACCACGAGTCTTAAGCTTCTTATTCAGCCAGATCGCATAGAATACCGAGTATAATACTCCCAGCGCTGCAATAATACCAAAGATCACTGCCATGCGCCTGCCGATCAGCTTCCTCATTTCCGTGATATCCACATCGGCGCAGAGAACCGCAAAAGCTTCTCCGTTTGAATCCCGGAGCGCCAGGGCCCCCGTATAATCCACGCCCCAGTCCGTAGGGCTCTCAAAGAAGCAGATATCATCTTTTTCCATAGTCCGGAAAAGCTTGTCCACGGTAGCAGCATCATATTCATCATCGGAAACCCAGCCGAGGTAAAGGTTGCCGCTGGTATCCTCATATCTGTTGTGATAGTCCTCGGCCGAGATCACGCTCATTATATGGGATTCCGTCTTATCCTCATTCCGTAGGGGTTTAAGAATATACAGAAAATGTACGCTGAAATCCTCTTTGATCCCGTCCATGAAGAGCTCCAGTTCATCGAACTTTTCACTCCGGTTAAGGGTGTCCACACAGGTTTTCAGATCGTCATCATCGATATGCCTGTCAACGTAGTGTATTATATCCGAAAGATACTCTTCGTACTCCCCGTACAGAGCAGCTTTTAAACTAAAAAAGCTCACTATCCCGATGGCAATACACAGGGCCAGGATGAATAATATCCCGCCTATTATAATGCCGATATCCGGACCGTGAACCGTTCCCTTTACTTCCTTCTCAGCCATATATCATACCCCTCTTATCATATACGCTGCCCGTCATCCTGAGCGCAGCGAAGGATCTTTATTTACACATTGTTGTATCTCCCAAGGAAACTCTTCATCCTGGCATTATCCGAATTGAATACCTGCTCAGGAGTCCCCTGTTCTACTATAACACCTCCTTCCATAAAAATCACCTTATCACTGATATCTTTTGCAAATGCCATTTCATGGGTTACGATTACCATGGCAATATGAAGGTCTGATAAAGACCTGATAACCTTCAGAACCTCTCCCGTAAGCTCGGGATCCAGGGCCGAAGTGGGCTCGTCAAAAAACAGTATCCTGGGATTCAGGGCAAGGGCGCGGGCAATGGCTACTCTCTGGCACTGTCCTCCGGAAAGCTCGCAGGGATACGCATTACCCCTGTCCGTCAGACCCATTTTTACCAAAAGTGCCTCCGCTTCCTTCATCACTTCATTTTTATCCCTCTTCTGCACACGAAGCGGTGCATCGGTTATATTTTCAAGCACTGACATATGGGGAAAGAGATTGAAGTTCTGGAATACCAGACCATAGAGAGACCTGATCTTCAGGATGTCATTTTTATCC
Source organism: Lachnospiraceae bacterium (assembly GCA_024683935.1). The sequence continues at coordinate 29,227 of JAIKXV010000049.1, forward strand.
GCATAGACAACGCTGCCGTCCTTTGTTTCGGCATAGGACATGCCGTCGTAAACTATCTTTCCGCCGTCTATACGCTCCAGTCCCGTGGCACAGCGTAAAAAGGTGGACTTCCCCGAACCCGAAGGCCCTATAACGGAAAGGATCTCACCCTCATCCACGCTTATCGATATGTCCTTCAGTACCTCTGTACCTTCAAAGGATTTTTTGATATTCCCGCAAACTAATAATGACATAAGAATCTTAACGATAATAACTCAGCTTCTTCTCAAAAAACTCCATCCCGAATGCAACCACATAATTAAAAATATAGTAAAACAGCGCAGCCGCCACAAAAGGCATCATGCTGGTCTGGGAGCTGGCCAAAGCCTTTGCCGTGGTAAACATCTCCGCAACGCTTATCGTGAAAGCCAGGGATGTGTCCTTTACCAGGGTAATGACCTCATTCGTGATCGCCGGCAGTATCCTCTTCACAACCTGGGGAAGGATAATGACAAAAAAAGTCTGCGTCTTTGAATAACCCAGAACCTCTGCGGCTTCGTACTGTCCCCTGTCAATGGACTGTATCCCGCCTCTGAATATCTCTGCAAAATATGCCGCATAATTGATGACAAAGCCTATGATCGCCGCTACCATGCGGTAGCTGTTCGATACATGGATGCCGAAGATGTAATAGGGTCCGAAATAGACCACCATTAACTGCAGCATGAGGGGAGTTCCCCTCATTACCGAGATATAGATCTTTATGACCCCTGACAATACGGGGTTTTTACTCATTCTCCCAAGAGAAACGAGAAGCCCCAGCGGGATGGAAAGGAGCAGCGTCAACACAAAAATGTAGATGCTGACCGCCATCCCCCCGCTTAAGAGCTGAACTATCTGCCAAAAATCCATAAATTATTTTATAATCGTAACATCCGTCCCGAACCACTTGAAGGAGATCTTCTCCAGGGTTCCGTCCTTTGCCATATCCTTAAGGATCTTATTAACCTCGTCACGAAGCTCCTCATTGCCCTTCTTGAAGCCTACGCCGTAGGTCTCTGATGCGAAAGGCTCATCCAAAACCTTGAGGTCCATGCCGCCGCTGGTGATCTTGTACTCGGCAACCGTGCTGTCCATTGCAATGGCATCCACAGTGCCCATGTCCAGATCCATCATGGCTGTATCATAATCCGGTGTGGTCTGCAGTGTTCCGAAGGATGCGGAAAGCTCTGCGTTCTCACCCTCCTTGAGGGCAGCCTCTGCTGAAGAATCAGCCTGAACCTCCACGATCTTTCCTGCGAGATCTGCGGATGTATTAATGCCTGAATCCTTCTTAACTACGAATACCTGGCTGTTTTCCATATAGGGATCGGACCAGGTGTAGGAATCCTCTCTTCCGCTGATAGTGAAGCCGTTCCAGATGCAGTCTATCGTGCCGGAATCCAGCTCGGCATCCTTAGAATCCCATGCAATGGGCTGATAAACAATCTCCTTACCCATTCTCTTTGCTGCTTCTGCGGCGAGTTCCAGGTCAAAGCCCGTGAACTCTCCGTCCTCTCCCACGAAGCCCATGGGAGGGAAATCCTGGTCAAAACCAACTGTGAACTTGCCGCCGGAAGCTTCCTTCCTGGCACCGCAGCCGGCCATCATTACGGCTGTCATAGAAAGCATCAATATTACCGCGATAATCTTTTTCATATGAACCTCCTTAAATAATCTTACTTTGAGGTAAATGCTGAAACGTAAGCCTTCGCATCAGCGTCACTCATGCCCTTCTGGGAAACAAGCTGCTCTGTGTACCAGTCAACCGCACCAGAAGCCGCATTCTTAAAGGAATCGGAATCGATCTCGTCAAGAGTGGTAACCTTCATTGCACCGCTCTTTGTCCACTCTGCCACCAGAGCTTCAACGTTTTCACGGTTGATGGTCTTCTGGTATTCAACAGCCTTTGCAGCGTTGGCATCTATAACAGCCTTCTGCTCATCGGTGAACTTGTCATAAGCGCCCTGGTTGATGCAGAAGAAGAGGCAGTCATAATATGCGTTCCAGAGTGAGATGTAATCCTGAACATCCTGAACTGAAGCTGAAGCAATGGCAGTCTCGGGGTTCTCTTCTCCGTCAACCGTTCCCTGCTGCAGAGCTGTGTAGGTCTCTGCCCAGTTCATAACAGATGCGTCGCAGCCCCACTCCTTATATACTTCTGCGCAGAGGTCATTTGAGCATATGCGCATCTTTATATCAGCAAGGTCTGAAACGTTGGTGATGGGCTTCTTGGAATTCGTGATCTGTCTGAATCCGTTCTCTGCTATACCCTCGCACTTAAGGCCGTACTCGGAAAGAACGTTCTTCAGGTTGTTGCCGCCTTCACCGTTCATTACCCTGTCCACATCATCATAGCTGCCGAAGATGTAGGGAAGGGATACCACGTTAAATCTGGGGTCAAAGTTTGCGTAGATCAGGTTTGAATGAAGGGAAACCTGAAGTGTGTTTCCGTCCATAAGTCCCTGTATTCCGGCAACCTGGTCTCCGTTTGTAAGCTGCTCTCCTGCGTATACCGCAACCTTAACCTTGCCGCCGGTAGATTCCTGCATAAGAGCATTGAAATAGTATCCTGCCTGAGCCCAGGTGGATGTATCTCCTGTGGAGCAGTCAAAGTTCCATGTGGTCTCGGGCCACTCATCAGAACCCTTGTACTCTGCAGCTTCCTTTGAAGCCACGAAGCGGTCTGATGCTTCATAATCCTGATAGTCAACACCTGCCGAAGCAGTTCCCGAAGCAGCTGCTTCCTGTCCTGATGCTGCCGGTGCGGCTCCTCCGCAGGCTGTCATCGTAGTCACTAATGCCATGGTAAGCAGTACAGACAATGCTTTTTTCATTAATTTCCTCTCCTTTGTTGCTTGATAATTCTCAGTGGCTGAATAAGAGGCTCACTCCCGGAACATAGGTCACCAGAAGGAGCACTATCAAAGATGCGATTATCATCGGTACCACCGCTTTTGAGATCATGGGTAAAGTAACTTTATGATAAACTTCGCTTCCTTCTTTTTCAGAGGAAGCAGCATCTTTGATCTTGAGTCCCATCGCTACGAAGAGATTTACGCCTACAGGCGGTGTTACCTGGCCGATAGCTAAATTGACTGTAGCGAGGATTCCGAATGCAACCGGATTATAGCCAAGCTGAAGCGCAACCGGCAGCATTATCGGTATAAAGATATACATGGCAGAATTCGCATCGATAAAGCATCCTGCGATAAGGAAGATGATATTTACGATAATAAGGAATATCACCCTGTTCGCCGATACGCTGGCCAAAAGCTGCTGTGCTGCCTGGGAAATACCGAATAATGTACAGCAGTATGAGAAAAGCGATGCGGATGCCACGATAAGCATGATGCCGCCCGTGGTCTTTGCGGAATCAACCATTATACCGAAAAGGTCTTTAAGCTTTACTTCTTTATAGATAAACATGCCGACGATCAGGCCGTATATAACGGATACGGCTGCGGCTTCGGTGGGTGTGAAGATACCGCCGTAGATACCGCCGAGGATGATAACCGGCATAAGGAGTCCCCAGAAGGCCTCCCTGAAGCTTTTGAAGCGCTCCTTCCAGCTTCTCTTTGCATGGGCAGGCTTTATACCCTTCCTGCCGACCTCGATAAGAACGACTACGGCAAGGGCAACTCCCATAAGTATTCCGGGAATTATACCCGCCATGAACATCTCACCCACATTGGTATTTGCTATGGATGCATAAACGACAAAGGCAATGGAAGGAGGAATGACTATCGCTATGGAGCTGGATGTAGCCATCAGTCCCTCCGCGAAAGCTGCGGAAAATCCGGACTCGATCATCGTGGGAACGAGTACTGCTCCGAGGGCTGCAACAGTAGCCGGGCCCGAGCCAGAAATAGCGCCGAAGAAGCAGGCAACTATGACGCAGACAATGGCCATACCGCCCTTAACATGGCCTACGCAGTCATCTATAAAGCTTACAAGCCTTGTGGAAATACCGGCCTTTGCCATGATATTTCCGGACAGTACGAAAAACGGGATCGCAAGAAGCAGGAACTTCGCGGTTCCGGTATAGGTATTGGTAGCTATGATGCTGAGATCCAGCATTGAAAACTTGGGGTCTGTAGCCGATGCCACCAGCACTGTCAGCGCCGAACTCATGCCGAGGCAGATGGCGATGGGCAGACCGATTATCAGCATTACAAAAAATGAAATAAAAAGAATAGCCGCTATCATGCCTTATCCCCCCTTTCCGTCAGATCACTGCTGCAGAAGTCAATGCAGTTTTCTATAAAGTGAAGGGCAAGGGAAATACCGCCCACAACCACAAAGGCCCAGAAAACACTCTTACTTATATGAAGTATCGGACTGAAGGTATGATCCGCGATCACCCTGCCATACCCCTGCCAGGCAAGGATCAGGGAATAAGCCACGCCTATCACCGTGGAAATAACCTTTAATACCTTCTTTGCTCCGGGACCCACATGGTCAGGCAGCAGCGCGAGATTCACAAGGTCTCCTGTTCCCGCCGCCACTCCTGCCGCGAGAAGCGAAATGAGTACGAATACCGCCACCACTATTTCCTCCGCAAAGCCCCAGGAATGATGAAAAACATATCTGGCCACCACGTTTCCAAAGGTGAGCCCCAGCACCAGGATAGAAGCAATTGCTAAAACTATCTCTTCTATCAGGGTGATAACACGCATGATCTGCTTATAGATACGCATAAACCCTCCGTCAATTCTGTTACGGTAAGCATGAAAAAAACGCCGCTTACTGTAGCGTGATAACGCATCACATTATAAAAGTATATTTTTATACCGTCAAGGGGATGATTCCGGTTGTGCAACAGATAACAATCTGCAATAATGGGAATATTTACAGGAGAAAAAAAGCCGATGCCTTTAAGTATCTATATTTCCTTTGTTACATACGTATGCGCCGTGACGATCATGCCCGGCCCCAATAATATCCTGCTGTTATCCGTGGCCGGACAGGCAGGTTTCAGGAAATGCGTGTCTCTCCTCCTCGGCATCTGGTCGGGGCTTATTGCGGTCATGCTGATAGCCGGCGGCTTCTGCACTATCCTTGGCAGCTTCATCCCCTCCGCGGCTCCCTTCTTAAAATATGTGGGCGCCGCCTACATCCTGTATCTCGCCTGGCTCACATTAAAAAAGAAACCCGTTTCCGGAGATACGAAGGAGGATGTACCCCTTTCTTTCCGTTACGGGTTCCTGCTGCAATTCTTAAATGTAAAGGTAATAATGCTTGGCCTCGCTGCCTTTCCCGGGTATTTCCTTCCCTACGGAAGCAGCATATTTAATATTCTCCTGTTCGCAGTCACGATGACCGTCTGCTGCGGCATCGGAAACCTGATATGGACCTTCTTCGGAAGCATATTAAATCCCTTTTACGGCCGCCACTACAGGATCATAAATATCGTGATGGCAATCCTTCTCGTTTACTGCGCTGTAAG
>JAIKXV010000075.1 GCA_024683935.1 Lachnospiraceae bacterium
AATCCACGCTATCAAAACGACCGTCCATAAATCAATAGCCTATATCTGCAACCCGGATAAGACCGAGGGAGAATTGCTCATAAGCTCTTTCGCCTGCGATGCAAAATTTGCAAGATATCAGTTTCAGGATGCCTTATCCAAGACCCGGAATTATTCGGATGATAACAAAGCCTATCATCTGATCCAATCCTTTGCTCCAGGCGAAGTTTCTCCTGAGGAAGCCCACAGGATCGGTATAGAATTGGCTGAAAGGCTGCTAAAGGGAGATTACTCATATGTGATCGCCACACATACCGACAGACAGCACCCGCATAACCATATCATATTCTGTGCAGCCGATAATGTGGAGCATAAAAAGTTTAATTCCAGAAGAAAAACCATCTATCAGATCAAACAGTTCAGCGATGAGATCTGCAAAGAACATGGTCTTTCCGTCATTGAACAAAGTGGCAGGAAAGGAAAAAGCTACTATGAATGGAAAGCTGACAAAGGGGGCAGATCCTGGAAAACCCAGCTTAAAAAAGATATTGATGAAGTGGTTAAAATCGCAAATACTTATGAAGAGTTCATACTCTTGATAAAGGATAGGGGTTATGCTATAAAAGGGGAGACTTTGGGAGAAAAATCTCTAAAGTATATTTCTTTCAGGGCTCCAGAACAGCAACGGTTTGTACGGGGAAGCCTTCGCTCCCTTGGAGAGAAATACACAAAAGTGGCCATCAAACGCAGGATAGAAGAAAAATCATTATCAAAAGGAACGGAGCCAAAGAGGATCAAGCCTCACCAGCAGAATATCCTGAAAAGGACAGATTCAAACAGGGCACTGATCGATACTTCACAGGAGAAATTCCGAAATAGTGCCAGTCTGAATCATTGGGCGAATTTGAAAAATCTCCAGACAGCCGCCAGGAGTTATTCTGAAGCAGAAAGCCTCTCTGCACTTAAAGAAAAGATAACAATTAGAAAGAACGAAACAAACGAAATCCGTACCGAACTCATAGCCATGGAGCGTGAACTTGCCGAGCTCAAAGAACTGCAATACTTTCTTACCCAATATAAGGATAACCTTCCGTTCAGACTAAAATATAAGAAATCCAAAGATCCAGACCGCTATATGAGGATGCACGAAACCCAGCTGCTCCTCTTTGACAGTGCAAAGCATAAACTTCAAAAAATGGGGATAACGCCAAAGATGTCGGAGCTTGAACAAATCAACCGCGATATTGCTGCACTTAAAGAAAAGCACTCCGCTTTACAGAAAAGATACCATTCCTCCTCAAATGAAGTCAGGGATCTTGAACAGAAATTGAAGAACATCGAACAATATCTTGGATATGATAAAGATGCAGTCAATGAAAAACCGGATCGTAAGCCCAAACGGTCTGATACACTCGAATAAATCCCAGGGCTTCAAAAAAACAACTATCCCCGCCAGAATTGTGGCGGGGATAATTATTTCTATGTTATTCTACTGGTCAATAGTCTTATGTTTCATCAATTCCAAAGCTATAGCGCTAACCGAGAACGGTATTCCAGCCTCTTCTTTTTCCTTCATTTCATCAAGGATATCCATGTCTTCCTCAAATTGTTTTTTACGCCGGATCCAAAAGCCATCATCTTCATCTTTCCTAACTTTTGGCACCATACTATCCTGACCATTCGGAAAGCCGGCCCGATCCATAGTTATATTAAGATCCTCTTCTTTTTCGCCAACTCTTACGATTAAGATTTTTCCGCCATAAAGACCGCTGAAAGGATCGTTTGATAAAAACAAGGTTCTGACCTGGCTGCATACCCACTCCTCATATTCAGGATCCTTCATCATCCGCTGTATTCCGGCATCTGATATCGAGATCATGGTAGTATCCATACGATTAGATGTATTAAATGGCATAGATTGGAACTTATCATAAAGCATTTGGCGGTACTCGGAAGCATTAACTGTCTTGACAAATGTACGATCGCTCTCCGAAGCCGACCGGATGCAGTCTGCAAACGAGTCTTCCGGCATGGCGGGTGGTTGATGTTTTTGCACCGGTATCTGCCTGAACATCCTGCTTGTACTGTTTATTGTCATCATATCACTTGCCATAATCAATACCCTTATATAAATGCTGTAGGATCAGCCATCATAAAACTGGCTTCATAGGATGCAGCCGTACCTGCGGGCGTATGTTTCACACCGGTTCCTGTACTCCTTGTCCCGATCACTTCGCCAGCCCCTAACGACCTCTGAAGCGCCTTTTCTTCCATGAATTTGTGATCATAATAATCATTAATACGCTTTCTCTGCTCATACTTAGCCTGAATGTCAGCTTCCAGCAGTTCCTTCTGTTTACGCCTCCTGGCCTTTCTCTGCTCTTCCCAAAGGTTATAGTCTGCCGGAGGCTGTGCATCAGCCCTGGGCGCCCTGGTCGTGATGCCTCCCGATCCGCATTCCGCATTATACATTGATCTTGCGCCTCCCGCCGTTCCACCGTAAATCTTACTGTAACTATGCCCTTGATACTCAGCCGGTGAAGCGCCGAAGGACTGTACACAAAAACATCCTTTATCTCCCATGGCAGTGAAGGGATTGCTTACGGAACGATCCTCTTTAAGATAACCGGCTACCCAGGCTGCGTAATCCGGGTCTTTCTTCATATTTTCCCAGCCCTCTTCCGATATCAATACTGTCTCTTCATCATAAGGTCTTGTCATATGATGGGGTATGCTCCCTATAACCTGGCTCATCTTCTCCTTAAACTCGCTCATTGACATTTCTTCGATGTCGTCTGCAGAAATCCCGGCAGAAGAAAGAACTGTATAACCTCCCTGGACACGCTTCTCCTGAACCGCCTTATACTGCGGCTTTCTCGCATAGTAATCA
>JAIKXV010000079.1 GCA_024683935.1 Lachnospiraceae bacterium
ACTGATAAGCTGTTGATAGATACAGATGTATTGGAAGCTTATTTCGATTCCTTTGAGGGGAATGTTCCCCAGGAATACAAAGAAAGCCAGGAAAGAATTCATTATGTCGATTGATCTGGAATTCATAAAACTCGGAAATAAAAACAAGTTCGGATTTGAAAGCTTTCTTCCCGATCCCGTAACCGGATATGTTCCAAGCGGGGAATTTTGTTTCGGTGTTTCAAAAGACGAAAAAAAATACGGGGTAGTGGAGCTGAAAAAGAACGGAAAAGATATTACGGTCAGCGGTATCTGGATAGACTATAGCGCTGAAAATACCCATGAACTGCTGACTGACATAATGGGAGCCCTTATAGAAAATGCTGATGCCTGGGGCTTTGGAAGTGTATCCTGCAATTTTACGGATGATGAGCCCGGTATCACGGGTAAAGTCCTTAAGAATGCCGGGTTTACCGGTTTTAAAGAGATGGCCCGGGTATTCAGGATAGACGCCTATTCGATGGGAACCCTGCTAAGGGACGGACAGGATTTTGTGATGATGCGGAGAGAAAGTGTCCGTATCCTGGACGAGGGCAGAGCCCGTGTATTCCACCTGGCTCCCGAAAAAGTGACGGCGCAGTTTGTGAATTTGGTACCCGAGCCGCACCTTTCATTCCTGACCCTCAATGAGGATGATACTGTTGGAAGCAGTGTATGTGTTTCCGCACTGTCTGACGGTTCCCTCTATCTTTCGGATATTTCCTGTACGGACGGAGAGCTTCGTGATCTGGAAGGGCTGCTTTATCTATGCTTTTCTGCGGTATTTATGGAGATATATCCCAACGGGGAGTTTTATTTTCCGGCGGTCAATCCGTATCTGAACAATATAACAGAACATATTCTTTCTCCTTTGGGGAAAGGGGTTGAGAAACAAAGGATTTTTTCGGCTTCAGTGAGTCTGCATGAAAAATGACCAGACAATAAAATATAATAAAAAGCTGCTTTCTGAGCTTGCGACAGTGATCATAGTATTGTTTATCATTACAATACTGATAAACGGCTGCGCTATTTTTTACGGCTCCAGCAACAGCCCTGGAAACCGGAGAATACCAGGATATGCCGGAACAGGAATTTTCCCTGAAAGACGGGAAGGCGAATCTGAATTACTATATGCCTATTACGGATAATGGCAAAGCGATCGGACTTATAGAACTTTCTCTTGACTGGACGAAAAATGTAAAAGCGATATGGCGGAATTCCGCACAGGTAGAACTGGTGAACCTGGTCGTGCTCCTTATCGTTGCCGTACTGATCCTGGCTTCGGTTAACCGTCTGGCTGTCCGCCCTCTGAAAACAGTACAGAAGAATGTCCGGTATTAAAACTCTCCGCCAAGATTTTCCAAAGTATCTATAATTACCACGCAGTCGGGAGAGACGTGTTTCATGATAAAATACATCTGATCCATGGGGACAGATACGCAGCCGCCGGTATAGGGCTTTCTGTCACCGAAGCAGTGTAGGAAGATGGCGGAACCTCGTCCGGGGGTTCCTTCCTCATTAAAGCTGATATTCAGACAATACTGGTATGGATAGGTGTATTCTATTATATGCTCGCTGTCCGCCAGATTCAGATCCGGATAATCCTTTATGCTTACCATCTCGTTATAATGCATGCCGTCCCTCTGGTCTCCTGACCAGTAGATGTCTTCTGTGACCTTCGTATAAGGCATGGAGCAGCCGGGGTCATCCGCGATTCCGAAGGCTTTTGTAAAATGATATGTTCCCACGGGAGTCTGGGCGCAGCCCTCTGCGTGATCCTCGTCGGCGCATATGCCATTCTTCCCGACAAATCCGGGAGTCGTCATTATCATCTTCCAGTTTCCGTTCTTATCCTTTTCATGCATGGATACCCAGGCAGTTGTATCCCCGTAATTAGCGACTACGAAAAGCTGACCGGCATTAGCCGCCTGATCCAGCTTTGTAACCCATTCGGGAGAGTCTTCCGCTTCAAGAGAAAGCTGTTCTCTGGGGGTGGCGTTCGTGCCGCTGTCTGAAGTTTTGCCGCTGCAGCCGGTGAATGCCAGCGTGGCTGTAAGCATAATTAAAGCAACAAGTTTTTTCATTTCTAATGCCGATCCTTTCTGCAATCAAAATGTTCCGAATACTTAATATTCTAATTATACATAATCTCAGGGGTGAATTCTAAAGTGTGTGTCATTCTGTCACGGGATATTGAGGTTTCGAAAGAATTGTATTAAGATATAGTACGATAAGCTAACCGATAATAGCGGAAAGGGTGTATAAATATTTATGTCAGAAAAAAACATTTCTGTTATAACAAAAGGGATGACTATCCATGGAGATATCATATCCGATCAGGGCCTGGAAGTGATCGGAGAGGTTAAAGGAAATATAAAAATAGCCGGCCCCCTTATCGTTTCCGGAACAGTAACCGGAGATATGGAAGCGGGAGATGTGACGGGCAGCAGTGCGAAGATCATCGGCGATATAGTAAGCAGCGGAACGGTAAATGTGGGAAGTGAAACCGTCATCATAGGAAATATAAATGGTAAGGCAGCCCAGATTGCAGGAGCTGTAAAGGGCGATATTGATGTAAAGGGAGATGCAGTACTGGAATCATCCGCCATCATAAACGGGGATATACGTTCCAGATCCGTGTCGATAAAGAACGGAGCCGTGATCGAGGGACACTGTTCACAGACATACGCAGATGTGAGTCCTGCAGACTTCTTCAAGAACCTTATTAAGAAATAATATTATATACCAGCTTGTTTCCGGGCATTTCGGATTGATCAAAACTGTATTCATGTGAAGAAACGACACTTTTCAGGACGGAGAGAGAAAGTTCATCTCCGTCCTTTGTGATATCCTTTTGTGGTCCGTTATAGCGGAAAGAGATACAGGGGGCTTCCGACTTTTCGGAATATTCAACCGTGATGCGGACGTCCGGATCATCAAGCTTCGGCATGAGAAGCTGCATGGCTTTATCATAGGCATCCTGTCTGCTCACACCCAAAAGGTCTATAGGGGAAATCACAGCCCGGATCATTGGGTCTGTACGCCTCTCTGAACTAATGATAGTAAACAGTATATACCTGTTTGCGGCAGGCGAAAAGTGTATGCCTGAAACGGAGGTGCGTTGAAGTAAAAGCATATTTGTGATATATTTTTGTGGGCTGTTCAGCACTTTGTGTTCTGCCCTATGATGTTAATACGATCTCAACAGGAGAATTTTATAATAAATGCAGGAAGATAAGAAAAAGAAGAAGCCCAGACGCTTCAATCTGCTGATAGTTCCCGAGGGAAAAGGGGAAGTAAAGCAGTTTCATGTAGCCTTGGATTTTGTGATAATACTCAGCGCTATAATCATTTTTTTGCTGGTACTGGGCGTTTCATACATAGTAAAAACCTTCGGGGAAATAGAGGATGACAGGAATCAGATCCTGGCTCTTACGGCCCAGTTGGAATACGTGACCAGCAGCAATATCATCCTGCAGGCCGAGAATGAAGAACTGCAGAATGACCTTCTTACAGCCCAGACCTATCTGGAGACGAAGGACTATGTGGAGCAGCAGGCGGACAGCGCCAGCGCTTTAAGCTATATTCCTACCGGTCTTCCGATCACGGGACAGGTGAGCCAGCCCTCTGATTTTGATGAGGCGAAGGGATATATCACCTTTACCGTAGGAGACGGAACCAAGATCGCCGCTGCCGGAGACGGTACTGTCAGCAAGGTGGTGAGTGATACCGATTACGGTTACAGGGTAGAGATAGACCATGGGAACGATTATGTTTCCATTTACAGATACAGGTTTGAACCGCTGCTTACGGAGGGCACCCAGGTGCTACGCGGAACAGCCATCTTCTCCTGTACATCAGTGGAACCGCAGTTTACATACGAAATACAGTATAAGGGCAAGTCAATCGACCCGAATACATTTATGAAAATTGATGGCTAAGATCCTTCGCTGACGCTCAGGATGACAAGATGAGCGCAGATTCTATTAAAACATTAATTATAGACGAGAAAGAGGAAAAACATGGATCAGAAAAACACCTGGCTCAGCTACACAGCTGCACAGAAAAAAGAACTTGAGAAAATTTCGAAGGAATACATGACATTCTTAAATAACGGCAAGACGGAAAGGGAATGCGCCGACATAGCTGTTAACGAAGCGGAGAGGGCCGGTTACCGGAACCTTCACGATCTGATCAAAAAGAATACGAAGATAAAAGCCGGAGATAAGGTTTATGCGGTATGTATGGGAAAGACAGTAGCGCTTTTCAATATCGGAAAGGACGATATTGAAGAGGGCATGAATATACTGGGTGCCCATATCGATTCCCCCAGGATGGATGTAAAGCAGAATCCCCTGTATGAGGATAACGAACTGGCATATCTCGATACCCACTATTACGGCGGCATCAAAAAGTACCAGTGGGTTACCCTTCCGCTTGCGATCCACGGAGTCATAGTCCATACCGACGGAACCACCACGGAGGTAAATATCGGAGAGGATGAAGATGATCCGGTGTTCTGTGTTACAGATCTGCTCATACATTTAGCTTCTGAGCAGATGGATAAAAAGGCCTCAAAGGCGGTTGAGGGAGAAAACCTGGATATACTGATCGGAAGCATTCCGTTAAAGGGCAAGGAAAAGGATGCGGTCAAGGAAAATATCCTTGCGCTCCTTAAGGATAAGTATGATATGGAAGAGCGGGATTTTGAATCTGCAGAGCTGGAGATAGTGCCCGCAGGAAAGGCAAGGGAGCTTGGATTCGACCGCTCCATGATACTGTCCTACGGACAGGACGACAGGGTCTGCGCCTTTGCATCATTAAGGGCATTTTTAGATGTGAAGACAGTAAAGCGAACTTCAGTCTGCCTGCTGGTCGACAAGGAAGAGATCGGAAGCGTTGGAGCCACAGGTATGCGTTCCCGCTTTTTCGAGAATACACTGGCTGAGGTATTAAGTCTCATGGGACGGGACAGCAATCTTGCACTGAGACGTGCACTTGCAAATTCCAGGATGCTTTCATCCGATGTGAGTGCGGCCTTTGATCCGCTGTATGCTTCGCAGTTTGACAAGAAGAATGCCGCATTTTTCGGTAAGGGAATAGTGTTTAACAAATTTACCGGAGCAAGGGGAAAGAGCGGTTCCAATGATGCCAATGCAGAATATTTCGGATTTATCCGTCATGTGATGGAAGATAATAAGGTTGCGTACCAGACAGCCGAGCTTGGAAAGGTGGACGCCGGAGGGGGCGGCACCATAGCATATATCATGTCCCTGTATGGTATGGACGTGGTTGACTGCGGCATGGCAGTGCTTTCCATGCATGCACCCTGGGAGGTCACCAGCAAGTCTGACCTTTTCGAGGGCTATAAAGCATATAAGGCTTTTATCAAGGCCTGATCCGGAGGGAATGAGTTGAATACGAAATTACATACGGAAGAGGTTGATACGCTGTTCGATGCGATACTGACGCTGAAAACCAGAGAGGAGTGCTATACTTTCTTTGAGGATCTGGCTACGGTTAATGAGATACTGTCTCTGACCCAGCGGTTTGAAGTGGCAAGGATGCTGAAGGAAAAAAAGACCTATCAGGAGATTGCAAAAAAAACAGGAGCTTCCACAGCTACAATAAGCCGCGTGAACCGCTCCCTGAATTACGGCAACGACGGTTACGATTTAGTTTTACAGAGGATGCATGAGGTCGATTAGTTTTTCGATCATCAGTCTCTTTACATAGACGTCAAAGGAAAGGGAACAGATGAAGCAGAAGGTTTCTATGAACTGCCTGTCCTCTTCCGAAGCGCCCTTCGAGGCGGCGTCTTTCGCGATCACGGAGCTTTCCGCATATTTCTCCTTTACATATTCCTGAAGTTCGGCAACCTGATTTAAGGAGCTTTCGCTTATACAGGAATAGATGTCGCTCAGATTGAAATCGCCCTTTGAGTGGAAATATTTGTCGGAAAGAGGAGCCATCAGCTTCTCGATGTCATTTATCGACAGGATGTTCTTGAAGTAATAGATGAAGATCAGCATGATAAGATGATCCTTATCGTATTTCTTCTTATCGGGAGGCGGCAGCAGCTTATTCTTGGCATAATTATTTATCATGGTCTTGGTAAGGACTTTATCGGTGGAGTACCTCTTGGTGTGCTCCATGTTTTTTTCCATAAAAGTCGTTACCTGGTCCATGTACAGACCTATGTCGGGAAGGGCGGAGACATTGATGGATTCTATGCGCCCAAGGCTATCAATTATGCTCTGTATAAGGTTTTCGGGGTCAAAAGTCATAGGTTGATTATATACTCTGATGCCTTTACTTTCAAGAAGAGGAAGATAATGAATTTAGACAGGGAATTAAACAAAGAACAGGCTCTTGCCGTAAGGCAGACAGAGGGCCCGGTGCTGATACTGGCAGGGGCCGGAAGCGGAAAAACCCGTACGATAGTATATCGTATGGCGTACCTCCTTACGGAAGAAAAGGTGGATCCCTGGAACATACTGGCAGTGACCTTTACCAATAAGGCCGCAAACGAGATGAAGGAGAGGATACGAGAGATGGCCGGCCCGGGGTTTGGTCAGATGAATGTCAGCACCTTCCATTCGGCCTGCTTAAAGATACTTTTTACCCATGCGGAAAAGCTGGGATATCCGCTTAAATTTGAAATAGCCGATACCACGGATCAGAAGAGCGTTATCAAAGAGGTATATGAAAAGCTGGGACTGGATCCGAAGAGGGTACCTGTAAAGGCAGTGATAAACAAGATCTCCGCAGCGAAGGTGGAGCTTATGGATCCCGCAGCCTATGCGGAAACCGGGGACTATGACTTCGTTTTCAACAATATCAGCACAGCCGATATATACAGGGAATATCAGGCTCTCCTTATGAAGAACGGTATGATGGACTTTGACGATATGATCATGAATACCGTCAGGCTTTTCCGGGAGTATCCGGATGTTTTGGAGAAATACCAGGAGAGATTCAAATACATAATGGTGGATGAGTATCAGGACACCAATACCTCCCAGTTTGAATTGATAAGGCTGCTATCGGAAAAATACAGGAACCTATGCGTGGTGGGAGATGACGATCAGTCGATATACCGTTTCCGCGGCGCCAATATTTATAATATCCTGGATTTTGAGAGATATTATCCTGACGCCTTTACCGTGAGACTGGAGGAGAATTACCGCTCCACCTCCACCATCCTTGACGCTGCAAATGCAGTAATAAAGAACAATACGGAACGTAAGGTGAAGGCTCTCTGGACCGAGGGGAAAAGAGGGGACAGGATAAAATACAGGAAGCTAAATAACCCCAGGGGAGAAGCGGACTTTATCGCCGATGAGATACGGGATAAGGTAAAAAGCGGAAAGCGTGAATACGGTGACTTTGCCATACTCACCCGTACCAATATCCAGAGCAAGGAGCTGGAGGATGCCCTGAGGGTCAGAAATATAGAATATGATGTGGTTAAGGGATTAAAATTCTGGGATACCAAGGTCATAAAGGATCTGACATCATATCTGATGACCGTTGACAGCGCCGTCAATGATATGAGGGTCCGCCGTATCATAAATGTTCCAAAGCGGGGTATAGGCAAATCCACGATAGATAAGATCACGATGTTTGCAGCGGCAAATAACATGACTTTCTTTGAAGCCCTGTTCTGTCTCAAGGATATAGGCGGGATACCGGCAAAGGCAAAGAATGCCGTGGCGGCTTTCACGGATATGATCCTAAAGATCCGTGAGGACAGTAAGGACATGTGTTTCAGCGCTGTCCTGAACCGCATTCTGGAAGAGAGCGGATATATGGACTATCTCTTTACAGAGATGGAAACGCCTGATAAATATAAGGAGCAGAAGGAATACATCCAGAAGCTCCGGGAAACGCTGGACGCCTATGAAGAGGAAGCGGAGATCCCTGATCTCACAGACTTTATGCGTATAAACGGTCTGGAAGGCAATAATCTGGACAAGAGTTCTGACGGCGACAGCCGCAACAAGGTTCTTATCATGACCATGCATAATGCCAAGGGACTGGAATTCCCCGAGGTGTATATGGCAGGCATGGAGGAAGGGCTCTTCCCCGGCTATGCTTCCATAAACAGCGGAGACCGCATGGACATTGAGGAGGAAAGACGTCTCTGTTATGTGGGTATAACAAGGGCAAAGGAAAATCTCACCATGACCAGTGTCTGGGAGAGAATGATAAACGGAGAGTGGCGCAGGAATACGGTATCCAGATTCGTGGAAGAGATCCCCGAGGATCTGATCGACATGAACGAGAAGCCGAAGAAAAATACTGAGACCATACCTCATGTTTCAAATGACAGGCCGTTAAAATCCGTATTTTCACTGGATTCCATAAAGAAGGGTTCGGATATGCAAAAGACCCTTCCCGCATATAAAGAGGGAGACAGGGTCCGCCATTTCAAGTTCGGTATCGGCACAGTGATCTCCATAACCGATGCGGGACGTGACTATGAGGTAATGGCGGAATTCGAAGAGATCGGCGTACGCAAGATGATGGCAGGCTTTGCAAAGCTTAAAAAACTGTAAGGAAGAGGATAATATTTTGGACAGGATAGCGGTATTGATACCCTGCTACAACGAGGAGCTTTCCGTAGAGAAAGTAATAAAGGATGCTTATGAAGCCCTTCCCGGGGCAGCGGTCTATGTCTATGACAATAATTCCACGGACAGAACCGTGGAGATAGCGGAAAAGGCCGGTGCCATAGTCAGGCATGAGTATATGCAGGGAAAGGGAAATGTGGTCCGGAGGATGTTCCGGGAGGTGGACGCCGAGTGTTACATCCTTGTGGACGGAGATGATACCTATGAGATGAGCTTTGCCGGAGAGATGGCAGAGAGGGTGCTTTCCCATCAGGCGGATATGGTTGTCGGAGACAGGCTTTCATCCACATATTTTTCGGAGAACAAACGGCCCTTCCATAACCTTGGAAATTCGCTGGTGAGGGGTTCCATCAACCGGCTTTTCAAGTGCAGTATACGGGATATTATGACCGGTTTCAGGGCTTTTTCCTACCAGTTTGTCAAATCCTTCCCGGTGCTGTCGGAAGGTTTTGAGATAGAGACAGAGATGACGATCTTTGCAGTAAATAACAATATGCAGGTGGAGAACGTAGTCATAGGATACAGGGACCGGAAAGAGGGAAGTGTATCAAAGCTCAATACTTATTCCGACGGTTTTAAGGTGCTGGGCACCATAGTCAGGCTTTTCAGGGAATATAAGCCGCTGCAGTTTTTCAGCCTGCTCGCTGCTGTGCTGGCTCTGCTGTCGCTCATTTTTATTATCCCTGTCATAATAGAGTGGGCAAAAACCGGACTGGTGCCGCGTTTCCCGACTCTGATAGTTTGCGGCTTTGCTTTTGTGGCGGCCATACAGTCGCTTTTTGCGGGGCTGATCCTTAACAATATCGCCCGCAGAAACCGTATGGAAACAGAACTTAAACTGAACGCTCTTTGCAGTGAATTCAGGGAAAAACGGGAGAAAAGTTGTTAATAGTATTATTAAACTGGCTCTACATATTTATTACAACATATATCACCGGACAGACTATCCTTATCCTTTTTAACCGGCTTTCAGGAAACCGGACGGGATACGGATTCTTAAGTGCAATGATCTCGGGCTTTGCTTTTGTGACGGTTTTCTCGGGATATTTCAGTCTCTTCCGCAGAGTGGGGCCGGAGGTCAATATCCTTCTCATCATTATCTGCATCCTCGATATACTGCTTTTCCGGAAGGATCACTTCCGGGTATTACAGGAAGGGTTCAGGTTTCTGAAGACAAGGTATCAGATAAAGATCCTTCGGGAAGCCGGCGCCCTGATCCTTTTTTTCGTGATCATCTACTTCAGTGCATACGGAGAGTTTCATTCGGATTCTGGTCTCTACCACGCCCAGTCGATACGCTGGATAGAGGAATACGGCGTGGTAAAGGGACTTGGGCTTCTGCAGAACCGCTTCGGATATAACAGCGCTTTTTTCAGCGTAAGTGCCCTTTACAGTTTTGCATTTTTAGGTCAGTCGCTGCACTGCGTGAACGGATTCATGGCAGCGCTTGTAACGATTTACGCCTGGTATGAACTGACCTTCAGTATCTATAGCAAAAAGCACGGACTGCATATCCTTGCCGATGCGGCTCCGGTTCTTTATACCTTTGTCGGCGGGATCGAGCTTATTTCCCCTACTACCGATCCCATACTTCTCTATCTCTTTTTTGCGATAGCGATGCTCTGGTGCAGGGGAATAGAAAGAGATGATACGGACGTGTCGTATTATTCGCTGCTCTGTGTTCTGACCTGTTTCCTGGTGTCGGTAAAACTGTCCGTCGGAGTGCTGGTACTGCTCGTGCTTCAGCCTGCTGTAGTTCTTATAAAGGAAAAAAGGATAGGCGAGATAATCGTCTGCATCCTGTCCGGCATCATTTCAGTTCTGCCTTATTTTATAAGAAGCGTGATAATAACGGGATGGCTGATATACCCCAGTTCAACCCCGGACCTTTTTTCCTATCCCTGGAAGATACCGGTTGAAAGTATCGAGCATGATGCTGCGGAGATCACCACCTGGGCCCGTTATGTCAGGGATACGGACAGGTTGAATGACAGCATCCTTGAATGGGCTCCCGTGTGGTGGGAGGGGCAGACCACATTAGACCGTTTCCTTTCATTTGTTGCGATCGCCTCCTTTATCACAGGGCTGTTATGGTGCGTATCTGCTGCCGGAAGGCTTATAAAAAATAATAAAAAGGATCCCAGTCCTTTTCTTTGCAGGCTGCTGTTTTTGGAAATAGTGATGCTGCTCGGATTCCTGTTCTGGTTTCTTTCTGCACCGCTTATCAGGTACGGGTATCTCTATCTCCTGCTGCTGCCGCTCATTACCTGCGGGGTAATGATATATGATAAGGGAGTTCAGCTGCCGCTGAAGGGACTCTTTGCCATACTCATGATACTCTTTATGCTCTATCCGATAGGAAGTTATGTGATAAAGGATGCAGGCTATATACGAGACAACTGGAGCAGACAGTATGCGGTATTTCAAAAGGACTATCCGGAAGCGGAAGTGAAGGAAAAGGAATACTGCGGCTTCTCTTTCTATTATCCTGTGGATGAGGGAACGCCCGTCTGGTACAAGGCCTTTCCGTCGGTGCTCTATGAAGATAATCTGGACTTCATGGTGCCTATGGGGGACTCGCTGGAGGATGGTTTCATGATCCGGCAGTGAATTGTTTTGGAATAGATTTTTTGTTATCATGTTTAGCAAAAGCCGAGTGACATTTTTTAACAATAAGGATTTAAGATGAGCGACGATTACAATAAAGACAACGGTGAAGTGACCGAGATCTGCTATATCTGCAGAAAGACCATCACTTCAAAAAATGATGTTTTCCATATGCCTAACGGCGTGAACATATGCCAGGACTGCCTGAGAAAAACGATGGATCAGGTAAGCAGCATGGATTTTTCCAATCTCTTTGTCAACGGAGCAAACATGAATGCGGCAGCTGCGGCGGCCGTTCCGGAGACCGGGGAACCTGAGGATAAGGAACAGGAAAAACCCGATGCAGCCGGGGAAGAAAAGGAAAACATAGATACGGGAACGGGATTTCCCAATATCTCCTTCCTTAATCTTTCCGACCTTATGGGCGGATTCGGACCAGGTGCGGCCAGAAGCAGGGTCAAGAAGTCCTCTAAGGAGGAAATGAAAAAGGAATTCGATTTTTCCAAGGTTGAAAAGCCCCACAGGATCAAGGAAATGCT
Organism: Lachnospiraceae bacterium; assembly: GCA_024683935.1. The sequence goes on from JAIKXV010000079.1 coordinate 11,801, forward strand.
GGATATGTATGTGGTGGGGCAGGAGCATGCGAAAAAGACCATTTCGGTAGCAGTCTATAACCACTATAAGAGGGTACAGGCCGATATCGAAGAGAGTAATGAAGTGGAGCTGGAGAAATCCAACATCCTGCTTCTGGGACCTACGGGCTGCGGAAAAACCTATCTAGTAAAGACTCTGGCCAGGCTGCTTAATGTGCCTCTTGCCATTGCGGATGCCACTTCCCTTACGGAAGCGGGATATATCGGTGATGACATTGAATCTGTGGTTTCAAAGCTTCTTGCAGCTGCGGACAATGACGTCAGCCGTGCGGAGAGGGGCATCATCTTTGTGGATGAGATCGATAAGATCGCAAAGAAGAAGGAGACCAGAAGCCGTGATGTCAGCGGCGAATCGGTACAGCAGGGAATGCTGAAGCTGCTTGAGGGATCGGAAGTGGAGGTTCCGGTCGGCGCCAACAGCAAGAACGCGATGGTACCGATGGCAAAGGTTAATACCAAGGATATTCTCTTTATCTGCGGCGGAGCCTTTCCGGATCTGGATGAGATAATAAGGCAGAGACTCACAAAGGAGACCTCCATCGGTTTCAATGCCGAGCTGAAGGACAAGTGGGACAAGGAAAAGAATATATTAAAGAAGGTTACTGCCGACGATATAAGGGAATTCGGTATGATCCCGGAATTCATAGGACGTCTGCCTGTGATCTGCCCCATGGAAGGGCTGTCTGAGGACATGATGGTGGAGATCCTGAAGGAGCCGAAAAATGCCATTATCAAGCAGTACAAAAAAATGCTTTCCATGGACGGAGTGGATCTGAAATTCACAGACGAAGCCATGCACGCCATAGCGAAAAAGGCCATGGAAAAGGATACGGGTGCCCGGGCGCTCCGGTCTGTCATCGAGGACTTTATGCTGGATATCATGTTCCAGGTTCCGAAGGATGACAATATCGGCAGGGTCACCATAACGGAAGACTATGTGAACGGTACAGGCGGACCTTTGATAGACCTGAAGGGAGTACTGGCACTTGAAGAAGAATCTGAAGTATTTGCTGGCGGGAGCGTTTATAACGGCTACAGACCAGTTGGTGAAGCACCATGCTGAGACCCATCCCGAGTGCTACAGGGAGATAGTCCATAACAGAGGCTTTGCCGGAGAGAGATTGAAAAACAGACCGGAGATCGTAAGGATCGTATCGCTGATCCTTATGGTTTTCGGTATTTCCATATTATTCTTTATCCCCGACGATACGGCTTCATCGAGGCTGAGAAAAAGCGGCTGGACCCTTATCATGGCAGGGGGATTGAGCAATACGCTGGACAGAATGATAAGGCATTATGTGGTTGACTATATACCCCGGGGAAAGTATGTGTATAATCTCGGAGATTTTGCCATTGGGGCCGGTGCAGCGGGATTTCTTGCCGGTACGCTGATCCCGGAAACCGGAATGAAAGGGGGCAATAATGAGAACAGCGGGAACATTACTTAGTATTTCTTCACTTCCATCGGAATACGGCATAGGCTGCTTTTCGAAAGAGGCCTATGAGTTCGTGGATCAGTTAAAAGAGGCTTCACTCTCCCTCTGGCAGGTGCTGCCGTTCGGTCCCACGAGCTACGGTGACAGCCCCTATTCTTCTTTTTCAACCTTTGCGGGAAATCCCTATTATATTGATCCGGAAACCCTGGCAGAAAAGGGATGGCTGACAAAGGCCGATCTTAAAAAATATGATTTCGGGAAAAAACCCCGTTATATTGATTTTGAAAAGATCTTTGAAAACCGTTTCAGTATGCTGCGCAAGGCTTTCAAAAAAAGCGGAGTCGAAAAAACAAAGGCCTTTAAGAGCTTTGAAAAAAAGAACTCCTTCTGGCTGAACGACTATGCGCTGTATATGGCCGTAAAGAATCATAATAAGAATGCGTCCTGGCTCTTATGGGATGAGGACATCCGTTTGAGGAAAAGGGAGGCGGTAAAGGAAGCAAAGGAAAAGTATGCCGAGGACATTCTTTTCTACAAATTCCAGCAGTTTGAATTTGAGGAGGAATGGAAAAAGCTGAAGGCCTACGCGAATAAGCAGGGCATAAAGATAGTGGGGGATATCCCCATCTATGTGGCTCTGGACAGTGCGGACGCCTGGTCTGATCCCCGGCTTTTCCAATTCGATAAGAACCTGAAGCCGGAAGCTGTGGCAGGATGTCCGCCGGATGCGTTTTCCGCGACAGGACAGCTCTGGGGGAATCCCCTTTATGACTGGGAATACCATAAGAGTACGGGATTTAAGTGGTGGATGAGACGCTTAAAGAGAGTGTTCGAGCTCTATGATGTAGTCCGCATAGACCATTTCAGAGGCTTCGATTCGTATTATTCTATCCCCTACGGTGATAAAACCGCCGAGCATGGCCATTGGGAAAAGGGACCGGGCTTTGCCCTGTTTGATACGATGAAAAAGGAGCTGGGAGAAAAGCCGGTAATAGCGGAGGATCTCGGAATTCTCACGGACTCCGTAAGAAGGCTGGTAAAGCGGACCGGCTATCCGGGGATGAAGATACTGGAATTCGCCTTTTCCGCCGGAGATGATTCGGATTATCTGCCCCATAACGGCGTGAAGAATTCGGTGATCTACACCGGCACCCATGATAATGATACCTGCCGGGGATGGTATGAGACCCTTAATCCCCGGGACAGGAGGTTTGCGGAAAAGTATCTGGAATTGAAGGGAGTGCCGGGACCGGAGATATCCTGGAGATTCATAAGGGCGGCCATGATGAGCGTTTCCGATATCTGTATCATTCCCATGCAGGATTTCCTCGGACTCGGAAGCGAAGCCAGGATGAATACCCCTTCCACTCTGGGGAATAACTGGAAGTGGCGCATGAAGAAGAAGGAATTCTCAAAGGCAAAGAGGAAAAGGATCTCCGAAATGGTGGAGGTTTACAGGAGAGGATAGGATGGAAAACCGGGAGATAGAGAGAAAATGGCTTGTTGATCGGATTCCTTATGATCTTGAAAAGCTGCAGTGCCTGGAGATAGAGCAGGCATACCTTTCAGCCTCTCCTACAGTAAGGATCAGAAGGGAAAACGAGAAATACTACCTAACATACAAAGGAGCGCGGAATATGGAGGGGAACAGCGACTTAAGCCACTCCGAGTACAACCTGCCCCTGGACAGGGAGTCCTATCTGCACTTAAGGGAAAAGAGGGACGGAAGGCTTGTCAGCAAGAAAAGGTATCTTATCCCTTTGGATAACGGGCTGAAGATAGAACTTGATGTCTTCAATGAACCGAACGAGGGACTGGTGCTGGCCGAGGTGGAATTTGAAAGCGAGGAGGATGCGATGGCTTTCAGCGTGCCGGACTGGTTTGGTGATGACGTGACCGGGGTTCCGGAGTACAAGAATGCGGTGATGGCTCTGAAAAGATAAGATCCTTCGCTCAGGATCCTGTAATTGACTCAGAAAGGAAAGACAAATAATGAAAAAAGCAGTGGTTTTTTTGGCAGATGGTTTTGAAGAGATAGAGGGACTTACCCCGGTTGATATGCTTAGAAGGGCGGGAGTCGAGGTCACTACCGTATCAATAAGCGGAACGACGGATGTACTTGGAGGTCATGACATCGCGGTAAAAGCGGATAAGCTTTTTGAAGATGTCAACTATGATGAGATGGATATGCTGATCCTGCCCGGCGGCGGCAAGGGAACGGAGAACTTAGAGTCGTGCGAAAAGCTTCTAAACCTCCTTAAGAAGGCGGACAGTGACGGAAAGCTTATCGCGGCCATCTGTGCAGCTCCGAGGGTGCTAGGAAAGCTGGGACTTCTTAAAGGTAAAAGAGCGGCCTGCTTTCCTGGAAATGAGAAGTTCCTTGAAGGCGCGGAAACAGCTGAGGGAGAAAAGGCTGTTATAAGCGGCAGATTCATTACGGCGAGAGGCATGGGAGCAGCCGTAGAATTCGGTGCGGCGGTCATCGAAGCCCTTCTCGGCAGGGAAAAGGCAGAGGAAATATTGAAAGTTATACAATATTGATTATTAGCGTAAAAGTATGGTATAATCCCTTGGTTATGCAAAGCCCCCGATATGGATTCGGAGGGCAGGGAAATATAGAGAAAAGAAAGGATCGGCATCGATTGCAATGAGTTTACAGGTTGAGAATTTAGAGCACAATATGGCACGCCTTACAATAGAGGCATCTGCAGAGGATTTTGAAAAGGCCTGCCAGAGTGCATATCAGAAGCAGAAAGGGAGGATAAGCATTCCCGGATTCAGAAAGGGAAAGGCTCCCAGAAAGCTTATAGAAAAGATGTATGGCGCCGGAGTATTCTATGAAGATGCGGCGAATGAACTGATACCTGAGGTTTACCGCAGGGAAACAGAGGAACATGAGGAACTGGATATCGTATCCCGTCCTTCCATTGATGTGGTACAGATCGAGGCAGGAAAGCCCTTTATCTTCACCGCTGAAGTGGCACTGAAGCCTCCCGTTGAGCTCGGAAAATATAAGGGTGTAAAGTGCACAAAGGTAGACACAACTGTCACCGATGAAGAGGTGGATGCAAAGGTTGAGGAAGAACTGAACAGAGACGCGCGTATCGTGGCTGTTACCGACCGTGCCGTTAAGGATAAGGATATTGTAAATATCAATTTTGAAGGCTTTGTAGACGGAGAAGCCTTTGACGGCGGCAAGGGAGAGGACCATGATCTTACCATCGGTTCCCATTCCTTCATCGACACCTTTGAGGATCAGCTCATAGGTAAAAAGATCGACGAGGATACGGATGTAAACGTTACCTTCCCCGAGGACTATCATGAGAAGAGCCTCGCCGGAAAGGAAGCACTTTTCAAGGTTCACATCAACAGCATCAAGGAAAGACAGAAGCCTGAGCTGGATGATGAATATGTATCTGATAAGGACTTTGATACCGTAGCTGATTATAAAGAAGATATCAGGAAAAAGCTCACCGAGAAAAAGGAAAACGAGGCCAAGGCCAAGAATGAGGATGAGATCATCGAAGCCATCATAGAGGATTCAAAGATGGATATCCCCGAGGCCATGGAAGATACAGAGGCCGAGAACCTCGTCAACGGATTCGCCCGCAATATCACATCCCAGGGCATGAGTCTTGAAATGTACATGCAGTATACCGGCATGACAATGGACAGGCTCAAGGATCAGATGAAGGAACAGGCCGGAAAGAATATCAGAAGCCGTCTGGTTCTGGAAGCCATTGCCGATGCTGAAAAGATCGAGGCTACTGACGAGGAATTCGATGAAGAAGTAAAGAAGATGGCCGAGCAGTACAGGATGGAGCCTGACAAGCTGAAGGATCTCATGGGAGATGAGGAGAAGAAGAATCTCCGCCATGATGTTGTAATGCAGAAGGTATGCGACTTTATCTTAAAAGAGGCAAAGCCTGCAGCTGAGAAGAGCAGTAAGAAGAAAAAGAAGGATGGTGAATGATATGCTGGTCCCTACAGTCATAGAAACCACAAACAGAGGCGAGAGAGCCTATGATATATATTCCAGGTTATTAAAGGAAAGGATCATTTTCCTCGGAGACGAAGTTAATGACCAGACCGCTGGCCTGGTGGTTGCACAGATGCTTTTTCTCGAAGCAGAGGATCCGGACAAGGATATCCATTTCTATATAGATTCCCCCGGAGGAGTAGTGACTGCCGGATTTGCCATCTATGATACAATGAACTATATAAAGTGCGATGTTTCCACTATCTGTCTGGGAATGGCAGCATCCATGGGTGCTTTCCTTTTAGCAGGCGGAGCCAAGGGCAAGAGACTTGCCCTTCCCAATGCGGAGATCATGATCCATCAGCCTTCAGGCGGCGCAAAGGGACAGGCAACGGATATCGAGATCACGGCAAAGCAGATCTTAAGGACAAAGGAAAGACTGAATAAGATCCTGTCCGAGAAAACCGGAAAGCCTCTGGAGACCATCGCTCTGGATACTGACAGAGATAACTGGATGACTGCTGAGGAAGCCAAGGAATACGGTATCATAGATGAGATCGTAGTATCCAGAAGCGCGGCCGAGGAAGCAGCAAAGGGTAAGGATAAGTGAAAAACGACGGAAAAATCAGATGCTCCTTCTGTAAAAAGACCCAGGACCAGGTAACAAAGCTTATCTCGGGACCTAACGGAGCATATATCTGTGATGAATGCGTGGCCATTTGTGCCGACATAATAGATGAGGAAATGGAGGAGGTATCCTTCGGGACCGAAACGGAGATCAATCTCTTAAAGCCCCGGGAGATACATGAATTCTTAGATGATTATGTGATAGATCAGGACGAGGCGAAAAAGGTTCTGTCTGTTGCGGTTTATAATCATTATAAAAGGATACTTTCCAACAAGGAATCGGATGTGGAACTGCAGAAGAGCAATATCCTGATGCTGGGACCCACAGGTTCCGGAAAGACCCTCCTCGCCCAGACCCTTGCAAGAGTGCTGAATGTACCCTTTGCAATAGCGGATGCCACCAGCCTTACAGAGGCCGGATATGTGGGTGAGGATGTAGAGAATATCCTCTTAAAGCTCATACAGGCTGCCGACTATGATGTGGAAAGAGCCCAGGTCGGCATCGTATATATCGATGAGATAGATAAGATCACGAGAAAGGGAGAGAACGTTTCCATCACGAGAGACGTATCGGGTGAAGGAGTTCAGCAGGCGCTTCTGAAGATCCTGGAAGGAACCGTTGCCTCAGTTCCTCCCCAGGGAGGCAGGAAGCATCCCCATCAGGAGCTTATCCAGATCGACACGACGAATATTCTCTTTATCTGCGGAGGAGCCTTTGAAGGACTCGACAAGATAATAGAGACCAGGCTTGATAAAAAGTCCATTGGTTTCAATGCGGAGATAGGTTCCAATAAGAACACGGGAATAGGAGAAGCATTCCACAAGGTGCTGCCGGAGGATCTGAATAAATTCGGACTGATCCCGGAGCTTATAGGAAGGCTGCCGGTGACTGTGGCTTTGGACAATCTCCGGAGGGAAGCCCTGATCAACATCCTGACAAAACCGAAAAACGCCCTTGTCAAGCAGTATGTGAAGCTTTTGGAGCTGGATGACGTAAAGCTCACGGTGGAGGACGCCGCAGTGGAAGCCATAGCGGACAAGGCCCTGGAGAGAAAGACCGGAGCCAGGGGCTTACGTTCCATAGTGGAAAACGTCATGATGGATGTGATGTACAACAGTCCTTCCGATGACACCATAGAAGAAGTGATAGTCACGAAGGAAGCCGTGGAAGGAACGGCCGAACCGCTCCTGGTGCATCGCGGGAAAGAACAGAAGGAAGCAAAGTAAAGTAAAGATAAGGGTGGAGGCTGCGGCTTCCGCCCATTGTTGTATAGCGATATGAGAAAGAAAAAGACGGTAAAAGAAGAGCTTAAAAGAGTGCCCTGCATAGTCCTTAGGGATCTCACCATAATGCCGAATGTCATCATGCATTTCGATATTTCCGAGGAGATATCGGTGAATGCCATGAATTACGCCATGACCAGCACCCAGGAGCTGCTTGTCACCACTCCGAAGGAAGGAGACAAGGAGACCATAGAAAATGAGGATATCAACCGGATCGGTACCATGGTCAGCATCAGGCAGGTCATCAAGATGCCGAACAAGATATCCCGCTTAATGGTTGAGGGTAAGGAAAGAGCAGAGATAGTGGCTTTCAGCGGCACGAAGAAGCTGAGGAAGGTGGATGTCCGCACCTTTTCAAAGGATGAATTAAATGATGTGACTCCGGAGCAGGCCGAGGCGATGAGGCGTGAGATACTGCAGCGTTTCTGGGAGTATATCTCATTCTTTCCCCGTACAGGAAAAACCTTCAGGTCACAGTTCCTGGAGATAGAAGATTTAGGAGATATGCTGGATGCGATAATAGCGAATCTCCCTCTTGAAAATAAAAAGAAGCAGCATATCCTGGAGTCTCTTTTCGTATCCCAAAGATATGAGGAAGAGAGCAGGATACTTGAGGAAGAGCTGGATGTGGCCCGTATCAGATCCGAGCTGGCCATTAAGGTAAACGGCAAGGTGGAAAAGGATCAGAAGGACTATGTCCTCCGAGAGCAGCTCCGCTATATCAGGGAAGAACTGGGAGATGATTCACCGGAGACCGAGGCCGATAAATACAAGAAGTCTCTTGAAAAACTGGATGCTCCAGAGGAAGTAAAGGAGCATATCAATAAGGAGATAGACCGATTCATGAACATACCCTCCGGTTCCTCGGAGAGCGGAGTGGAACAGGTTTATATAGAGACTCTTTTGGACATGCCCTGGAATAAGGGTTCTGAAGAGAACAAGTCGCTGGATAACGCGGAAAGGATACTGGAACGGGATCACTACGGGCTTAAAAAGGTAAAGGAAAGGATGCTGGAATTCCTTGCCGTGAAGAACCTTACCGAAAAAGGACAGAGCCCCATCATCCTTCTTGTCGGACCTCCGGGAACTGGCAAGACCTCCATTGCGAAGTCCATTGCTGAAGCACTGAACCGGAAATACATCCGCATCTCCCTTGGAGGAGTAAGGGATGAAGCGGAGATCAGAGGGCACAGGAAGACCTATGTCGGAGCCATGCCCGGAGTCATTGCCAAGGGTCTGCAGCATGCAAAGGTAAAGAACCCCCTTATCCTTTTGGATGAGATAGACAAGATAAGTTCGGAGTATCACGGAGCCACGGCATCGGCGCTGCTCGAAGTGCTGGATTCCGAGCAGAACAGATTTTTCAGGGATCACTATATCGAGGTGCCCCTGGATCTTTCCGAGGTGCTTTTTATCGCTACGGCAAATACCACGGATACCATTCCGGTACCCCTTCTTGACAGGATGGAGGTTGTGGAGGTATCAGGCTATACGGAGAACGAGAAATTCCATATAGCAAAGGAACATCTGATCGGAAAGCAGCTTAAAAAGAACGGCTTAAAGAGAGGAAATTTAAGGATAAATGATTCGGCTATAAGAGCCATGATCACTTCATACACCAGGGAATCAGGTGTGAGAAGCCTGGAACGCCGGATAGGAGAGATCTGCAGGAAGACTGCCAGAAAGGTCTATTCCGAGGCGGAAAAAAAGGTGTCCGTAAGCAGCAGGAATCTGGAAGAGTTTCTCGGAAACGCGAAGTATCTTCCCGAGGACGAGGCGAAGAAACCGGAGATCGGTATAGTAAGAGGTCTTGCCTGGACCAGCGTGGGCGGAGTAACTCTGGAGATAGAAGTAAATGAGATGCCGGGAAAGGGCGCCCTCACACTTACCGGGCAGCTCGGGGACGTGATGAAGGAGTCTGCCAACATCGCCTTTACCCTTGTCCGCAGCATGACGGAAAAGTACGGCAAGGATGCAAAGTATTATAAGAGCCATGATTTCCACCTCCACATTCCGGAGGGCGCTGTGCCGAAGGACGGTCCTTCTGCGGGTATAACAATGACTACCGCGCTTTTCAGCGTTGCCACAGATTCGCCGGTAAGGGGCGATATCGCTATGACCGGAGAGATAGATCTCCGCGGCAATGTACTGCCGATCGGCGGCTTGAAGGAAAAGCTCCTGGCTGCTAAAAACGCAAAGATGAAGACGGTTCTGGTCCCTGAAAAGAATAAGAGGGACTTTTCGGAGATATCAGAAGAGATAACGGAAGGACTGGATATCATCTATGTGAAGAGGATAGAGGAAGTGCTGGATCTGGCCCTTGTTGCAATGCCTGAAGAGAAAAAGGCGGCCTCTGCTGCCCGGACAAGGCGGAAGAAATGATAATAAAGACGGTGGAACTGGAAACCGTGGCGGGTGTCACGACAAAGACACTTCCGGCAACGGGACAGCCGGAGATCGCCTTTGCCGGCCGAAGCAATGCGGGAAAATCCACTCTGATAAACGCCCTGATGAACAGAAAGAATTACGCCAGGGTATCCGAGACACCGGGAAAGACCCAGACCATGAATTTCTATCATATCAATGATGAATTCTATTTCGTGGATCTGCCGGGCTATGGTTATGCAAAGGTCAAGACGGATTTCAGGGCAAAATGGGGTCCGATGATAGAGGGCTATTTTGATTCCTCAGAGGATCTGAGAGCCATTTTCCTGCTGATGGATATCCGCAGGGATCCGAATGAAGATGACTTTATGATGCTTGACTGGACTGTTTCGGCAGGGATAGAGACCATTATCATAGCGACCAAAGCCGATAAGGTTAAGCGTCAGGAAAAGATCAAAAGAACCAAGATACTAAAGGACAGCCTCTCCTCCCGGGCAGGCAGGGAAGTACGTGTAATACCCTTTTCCTCCCTGGATAAATCGGGAAGGGATGAAATATATGATGTTATAGATGTTATTCTGGAAAGGAGCGGAAATGACCAAGGTTGATATTATTTCAGGGTTTCTCGGAGCGGGAAAGACAACCCTTATAAAGAAGCTTATAGAAGAGTCCTTTAAGGGACAGCAGGTTGTACTGATCGAAAATGAATTCGGAGAGATCGGAATAGACGGAGGCTTCCTTAAGGACGCCGGCATAAATATCACGGAGATGAATTCCGGCTGTATCTGCTGCTCGCTGGTGGGAGATTTCAGCGCAGCGCTGAAAGAGGTGGTGGAGAAATACCATCCCGCACGCATAATCATCGAGCCCTCCGGAGTGGGAAAGCTTTCCGACGTAGCGAGAGCAGTTGAAAAAGCCGATGCAGAGGAACTTACCGTAAACAGCATGGTTACGGTGGTGGACGGAAACAAGGCAAAGATGTATATGAAGAATTTCGGAGAATTCTTCAATAACCAGGTGGAGACAGCGGGAACCATAATAATCAGCCGCAGCCAGACCATGAAGCAGGAGAAGCTTAACGACCTGAATGCTCTTCTCCGCGAGCATAATAAAGAGGCCGTTATCATCACAACTCCCTGGGATGAATTAAAGGGAGACCAGATACTTTCCGCCATGGAAAAGGGTCATACGCTGGTGGATTCACTGCTGCAGGAGATCATGTCGCAGCCTCATGAGGAGCATGAGCACCATCACGACCACGATCACGATCATCACCATGATCATGAAGAACATGAGCACCATCATGATCATGACCACGAAGAGCATGAACACCATCATGACCATGAACATGAACATCATCACGAGGAGCATGATCACGATCACGACCATGATCACGAAGAGCATGAACATCACCACGATCACGACCACGAAGAACATGAGCACCACCATGATCACGATCACGAACATCATCATCACCATCATGATCATGATGCGGATGAGGTGTTTCAGAGCTGGGGCGAGGAGACAGCCAATAAGTACACAGAGGACGAGATAAGGGCTATTCTTGAAAAGCTGAAAGAGGGAGACGAATACGGCATGGTGCTCCGGGCCAAGGGCTATGTTCCCGATAAGACGGAGGACAGCTGGATACACTTCGATCTCACTCCCGGCGAGTATGAGATCAGACGCGGCGGCGCCGATTACACAGGACGTATCTGCGTGATAGGATCAGGCATAAAGGAAGATCTCTTAAAGGAGCTTTTTAATGTTTAAGAAGAAGGAAATTCCTGTATATCTTTTCTTCGGTTTTCTGGAGAGCGGAAAGACCAGCTTTATTCAGGAGACCATGAATGAGGGACAGTTTAAGGACGGAATAAAAACCGTATATATCATGTGCGAAGAAGGCATCGAAGAGATTGGGGAAAAGGATCTGCAGGCGAACAGGTTTTCCACTGTTTCCCTGGAGGACGAATCCGAAGTGACCGAAGAAAGGTTCCTAAAGATAGATAAGGAACTGAAGCCCGACCGTGTAGTAATCGAGTATAACGGAATGTGGAATCAGGATACGGTGCTGGAAGCTCTGCCGGAGCACTGGGTGGTTGCCGAGGGTATAGCAACCGTTGATGCTTCCACCTATGCGGATCATCTTAACAATATGAAGATGCTGATGCTGAACCAGTTCACCTATACCGATCTGATCCTCTTTAACAGATGTACGGATGAAATGGTAAGCTCGGGAGTCCTTGCAGGGTTCAAGAGAACTGCCAGGGCAAAGAACCGACGCGCCCAGGTCATCTTCGAAATGTCTGACGGAACCATTAATAACAACATCAAGGAAGAACTGCCCTATGATCTAAACTCACCTCTTATCGAGATAGAGGATGATGATTTCGGTATCTGGTACATAGATTCCTTTGAACATATGGATGCATATATAGGAAAAAGAGTCCGCTTTAAGGGACAGGTTTATTTCCCGAAAAAGAGCTCAAAGGATGTTTTCGTGCCGGGCAGATTTGCCATGACCTGCTGTGCTGCGGACATACAGTTTGTGGGATTCCAGTGCAGATATGACAAAAGAGATGAATTAAAGGAGAAGGAATATGTCACCGTTACTGCAACGGTGAGGGCAGCCAATATGCCCGGGGTGGAGGGCCCGGTTCCTTTTCTGATAGCTGACGGAGTTGAGAAAACGGCTCCTCCCGTCGAGGAAGTGGTGATGTTTAACTAAGGACCAGGGGTTTGTCTTATGGATCTCTCCAGAAGGGAATACATCTTCTTCATAGCTTTGCTTATCATCGGAAGTGCTTTTCTGTCCGTATTTGCCTGGAAACGTTCGGGCAATATGGAGAAAGCCCTTTCCTTATTTCTCTTCATCAACGCATTTTTCCTTCACGCTTTTTATATTGCATATACTCCGACCTATGTGAGACAGCATGATGTCATAGGATTCGGCAATAATAAGGGCATAGGCCAGGCCGCCCTTATCGAATATCTGATGAATGCAGGGCGGCTTCCCGATTTCGATCCCAGGACCAGATGGGGATTTTTCCAGCCGCTTCTCCACCATATCATTGCCGCAGTCTTCTTAAAGATCAATCTTTTAAGGGGTCTGAATTACGGGGCTGCGGCGGAAAGCATACAGATACTTACCCTTATTTACAGCATGGTATTTATACTGTACGGCTTACGTATATTTAAGCTTATGGGATTAAAAGGAAAAGGATTCATTGTTTCCGGGGCGCTCCTTTCCTTCCATCCGCTGCTGACCCTGCTGTCCGGCAGCGTAAATAATGATATGCTGTCCCATATGTTTTTTGTGATGGCAGTTTTCTATGTGCTGAAATGGTTTAAGGAAGACAGACTTTCCTCGCTGATCCTTACGGCACTTACGATAGGGCTTTCCATGATGGCAAAGCTTTCCGGGGTTCTCGCTGCGCCTGCCGTGGCTTTTCTGATGCTGTACAGGCTGTATAAGGATAAGAATGACAGAGAGAGCCTTATAAAGCGTATCAGGGACTATGCCCTCTTTGCACTCACCGTATTCCCCTTAGGACTTTTCTTCCCGATAAGAAACATGATCCTTTTTCATGTACCGCTTAGCTATATGCCGGAAGTGGGAGAGGATGTATCGGGGCACAGCCTCTTATCCCGTATCTTTGACATAAGGACTTCCACTCCTTATGCCTGCATGATAAAGAATGGCCACCCTTACGATGAATATAATATTTTCCTGACCTTTATAAAGACCTCCCTCACGGGTGAATACGACTACAGTGCGGAAAATCCGTATATTACCGGCTTCGCGTGGGCTCTGTTTCTGGCGGGAGTGCTGCTTTTTATCATCACGGCAGTATTGTTCATTCTTTTTATTTTAGGAAAATGCTCCATAAAAGATGTGCCAATCCGGCTGTTCTGGAGTATACTGATACTTACGGGAGTTATATTTATGCTGAGACTGTCGGTTACGGTACCGAATTTCAGTTCCGGGGATATGCGCTATATCGCCTGGATAGTGGTGCCCTCTGCCATGCTTCCGGGACTTTTCATTGAAGATGGGGAGACATGGAGCAGCCGTGCAGCGGGGATTGTAAAGAACTGTATCTGTGGGATAAGTGCGGTATTTTCCGTAGCATCCCTTGGCGTATATTATCTCCTGGGGCTTCCCTGAAAGGTTATGAACTATGAAAATGATACACTGCTCGGATATCCATCTGGATGCTGTGATGTCCGGCTTCAAGGACAGTAATAAAGCGGAAGAGAGGCGGAATGAGATCCTTTTGACCTTCGTCCGTATGGTCAGATATGCATCGAAAAATGATGTAAGGGCGATACTCATCGTAGGAGATCTCTTTGACAGTGACCGCATCAGTCCGGCTACCCTTGATATCGTGGAAAAATGCATCAGCGGTAATCCGGGCATAGATTTTTATTACACTGCGGGAAATCACGAAAAGGATGCCTTTCTCAATTCCCTTGAAAGTATTCCGGAAAACCTGAAGACCTTCAGGGATACAAAGACATACAGATATGACGAGGGGATAACGGTTTCCGCAGCATCCGATCCGTCGGAACTCAACCTGTCTTCCTCGGACTTTAATATCGTGCTCTACCACGGAACCATACGTCCAAACGCATGGAAGACGCATGATATAGATTATCTGGCTCTCGGGCATTTTCATGAACTGAAGGAAGGATCTCTCGGAAGCAGAGGCAGATACTGTTATTCGGGATGTCTGGAGGGCAGAGGTTTTGATGAATGCGGTGAAAAGGGTTTTGTACGGCTGAATATTGAGAACGGAATGCTGGAACCCGTCTTCATGCAGGCTGCCAAGCGTACCATCCATGAACTGTCGATAGATATTTCATCGATCAGGGGAACAGGGGATGCGGATGCCCTTATCTCCGATGAACTGGAAAGAAGGCAGGTGCCGGAGGATGATCTTATAAAGATAGTCCTGACAGGCAGAAGGGCAAATGATATAAATACCGGTTTCCTTGAGAAAAAATACGGAGAGGAGTTTTACGCTGTGCATATTGTTGATGAAACTACTGCCGCACCCGTAAAGACCGAAGGGGCGGAATACGATATCTCCCTCAAAGGGGAATTCATCAGGATGGTCATGGAAAAGGACTGGCCGGAAGATGAGAAGCAGGCAGTTATAGAAATGGGTACCTTAGCATTGGGAGGAAAGAATATCTTATGAAGATCCTGGCATGCTATATAGAAAATTTCGGATCCCTGCATCATGTAAAGTGCAGCTTAAGGGACGGCCTCAATTCCCTGAATGAAAGAAACGGCTGGGGAAAGAGCACTTTTGCTGTGTTTTTGCGGGCGATGTTCTACGGCCTGGATAACTGCAGGAACAGCTCGGGATATGATGAAAAGGATTACAGAAAGAACCTGAATCCCTGGCAGGGAGGCAATTTCGGAGGATATATAGAATTCGAGACCGGAGCAAAGCGATACAGGGTCACCAGATTTTTCAAAGAGAAAAAGAGGGATGACAGCTTTGAACTGTTAGATCTCGATACCATGCTTCCGTCAGAGGATTTCAGCTCATCTCTCGGGGAGGAGCTTTTTGGAATAGACGCATACGGCTATGAGAGAAGTGTTTATATCCCTCATAACGACCTCTTTATCGGTACCGATGACAGTGTGAATTCCAAGCTTTTGGGGCTTCTTGAGAGCGACGGCGACATGAATAATTTCGAGAACGCCATGAAGATCCTTAATGATGCGAGACGAGAACTCAAGAAGACCGGCGGCAGGGGAAAGATAGACCGGAGCTCCGAAGAGAAGGCCGGAATGGAGGTCAGGCTCCGCAAGGCTCTGGAGGGAGAAAAGCAGACGACCGAAAAGAAGAACTCCCTGGCAGAGGCCGTTAAGGAAAAGGATGGCTATAAGGCCGAACGGGAACAGGCGGAAAAGGCTCTTACCGAGTTTACGGAAAGGAATGTATCCGGCGGAGGCAGAGCCGGCATGATGGTCTTTGGCATACTGATGATACTTTTGGGTCTCGCTGCCGGTGGACTGGGAGCTTTTGCGATCGTCAGACTCCCCATGTATTATAATTACGGACTGATACTTGCCGGAGCGGGAGGTATAGTATTTCTTATAGGTTTCATCCTGCTGATCGTAAGGCACTCTGGCATCAGCAAGAATAAAAAAGAATTCAATACGCTTCAGGATGCCGTAACGGAAAAGAGAAAACTTTTTGAAGCCGCTGCCGAAAAGGAAGCGGAATTAAAGCAGGAGATAGACAGTTTAAGCCGGGATTATGAGGATCCGGAGAAACTGAGGCAGGAGATAGACAGGCTGCAGGAAGCCACCTCCGAGGACACGGCAAAGCTTGTCGCCATCGAGAGAACGATGCGGACCCTCGGAGAAGCCAGACAGAGCCTGTCCGGCCATTATATGGACGGTCTCAGGGATAACTTTATGAAGTATCTGAAGAAGGCAGGATTCGGAGACAACGGCGCGGTAATGGACAGTGAGTTCAATATCAGTTTAGAGAGCCACGGGAGTATGCATTCCATCATGTCCGAGAGCAGCGGCATAAAGGATCTTATAAACTTAAGCGCCAGATTTGCGCTGATAGATGCTCTGTTTGAGAATGACAAGCCCTGTGTTATACTTGATGATGTCATGAACAATCTGGATGAAGAGCGTTTTAAGAACGCCATGGACATGACTGAGGAATTTGCAAAGAATTACCAGGTGATCTATCTCACCTGCAACAGCAGCAGGGTACCGGCAGGACTGTAACGGAAATAGGTTATACAGCGGCTTATGGGGTAATAAGCGGAGAGTAAATAACAGAATGGAGGAAACGACAAAAATGGAAACAATGGACGATTACAAGGAAGAACTGGACGAATCCTTAAAGAAGCTTGAAGATGACAATGTCATGGAAGGCAAGGTGGAGGACGAGGAAAGTGCCGAGGAGAACATGGCCTGGGCCCATGTAAGGGAACTCCAGAAAAACAAGGAAGAGATCAAGGTAAAGATAGGCGGCATGGTAAACGGCGGACTGATCGCCTATGTTGAAAATATTAGGGGCTTCATACCCGCATCCCAGATCTCCATGGATTTTGTGGAAAACCTGGAGGAGTGGCTCGGAAAAAACCTTACGGTAAGGGTTATTACCTGTGACAGTGCGAGGAAGAAGCTGGTCCTTTCCGCAAAGGCCATCCTTAAGGAAAAGCAGGAAAAGGAGCAGGAAGAGAAACGTTCCGGCATTAAGAAGGATATGGTTCTCGAGGGCAAGGTTGAAACCATACAGCCCTACGGTGCATTTATAGATTTAGGAGACGGTATAAGCGGTTTGCTGCATGTATCCCAGATATCGGACAAGAGGATCAAGACTCCGGATGAGGTGCTGAAGGCAGGGGATACCGTAAAGGTAAAGGTTATAAAGACCGAAGATAAGAAGATATCCCTTTCCATGAAGGCCGTGAAAGCCGATGAGGAAAAGGCTGAGGCAGAGGAAGTTTTCAAGCTTCCGGAGACAGGCCCTGTAACCACATCACTGGGAGATCTGTTAAAGGACATTAAACTGTAATTTTTTTCTGCAGGTATTTTCATTGCCATGATGATACTGTTTCTTACATTTCTTATACTGACTTTTGGAATTCCCACAAACATATATGCCGCTCCCCCTGTAAGGGAGAACGGCATTGATTATCTTGCGAGATTTGAGTCCGTCCAGTACGGAAAAAGGGACGGGCTCCTCTCGGCAGAGACCAACGCCATAGTGCAGACCGGTGACGGCTATATATGGGCGGGCACCTATTCGGGACTGTACAGATTTGACGGGGCAGCTTTTGAAAGAGCGGCTCTGAATTTTAATATCAACAGCGTGATGTCTCTCTTCGTGGACAGCAAGGGCAGGATGTGGACCGGCACCAATGAATCGGGACTTGGATGTTATGATCCGGAAGAACGTAATTATATCTTTTTCACCAAAGAGGACGGGCTTACAGCAGACAGCATACGTTCCCTGGCTGAGGATGACGAGGGATGCATATATGTGGGAACGGTAGAGGGCTTATCCTGTATACATAATGACGGCAGTATTTCACAGGTGGAGGATCCGGTGACTGTAACGGGAGTGCGCTCCTTAAGCGGATCTGGAGATGCGATCTGTGGAGTAACAAACGGAGGAGAGCTCTTCCTTATTAAGGATCATAAGGTAACTGCTATTGCCGACTGTGATGTGCCGGGAACAGATTATACCTGTGTAACAATGCAGGACAGTTCTACCATCCTTGCGGGAACTTCAAGCACCTTTATCGACAAACTGACATATGACGGTAATTCCATAAAGCGCAGCAACCGATATGATGTGGGGGATGCCGGTTATTTCAGCTCCATTTACTATGACAGTCATACCAATGAATACTTCTACGGCGCTGAAAACGGCATGGGAGTCATTGAGGCGGGCAGCGGAGAGATATTCTCTCTTACCCAGCCCGGATTTGAAAGCTCTGTATGCCAGGTTACAAAGGATTATCAGGGCAATATCTGGTTTGTTTCCAATAAGCAGGGGATACTGAAGCTGTCCCCGAATCCTTTTACCGATGTATTTGTGAAGGCCGGGATAGACGGCAGTGTTGTAAACAGCCTGGAGGTCAAGGGTGATGAAATATATATCGGCAAGGATAACGGTTTAAGTGTCGTAAACAAGGATACGTTCAAGACCTGTGATTATGACTTTATCTCCAGATTTGACGGAATCAGGATAAGGCATATAAATTTAGATTCAAAGGGTAATCTCTGGCTCTCCACCTATGGGCAGGAAGGGCTTTTCCGTATTGATAACGAGGGGAAGATCGAGGTCTTTCATGAAGGAAAGGGTACCATCGGAGGCCGGTTCCGCTATAGTATGGAGCTTTCTGACGGCCGGATCCTGGCTGCCAGCAATACGGGTCTGAACTATATCTATGATGGGAAGGTCACTAAAACCCTTGGGGCGGATAACGGGCTTGATACGCCGCAGATCCTCACCATGGTGGAGGATAAGGACGGCCGGATCCTGGCCGGGAGCGACGGCGGCGGAATTTATATCATTAAGGACGATAAGGTTGTAGATAATATAGGAACCGAAGAGGGACTGGGAACCCTCGTGGTATTAAGGATAGTTCCCTATAATGAAGGATATTTCTATGTGACCAGTAACGCGATCTATTATGATAACGGTACGGAGATAAGGAAACTGGATTCCTTCCCCTACAGCAATAATTACGATATCTACGTAGCTCCCGATGATAAAGCCTGGGTTTCATCCAGCGCGGGTATCTATGTGGTGGACGTGGATGACCTTATCGCAAATGAGGAATACAGCTATAATCTTTTAGACTATACCAGGGGATTTAACACGACTCTCACAGCCAACTCCTGGAATACGGTTCTGGACAGCGGAGAAAAGCTGCTGCTATGCTGCAGTGACGGAGTCCGGTCCATAGATACCGACAGCTATGATTATGTTGATAAGGACTGCAATATTGATGTGGAATACATCCTCTGCGAGGATGAGGAGATAAGGCCGGATGAGAATGGAAATTATATCCTGCCCCCCACCAAGGGACGTATTCAGATAAAGGCAGCCATACTGAATTTTACCCTTTCCAACCCCACGATTCATATATTCCTTGCGGGAGTGGATGATGAGGGTATGACCTCCTTCCAGAGGAATCTCGGGTATCTGGAATACACGAACCTCCCCTACGGACATTATGACCTTCATATCCAGATACTGAACAGCTATGACAGTTCCGTCCTGAGGGATGAAGTCTTCCATATCCATAAGAAACCGAGGCTCATGGAGCTGCTCTTTGTAAAGGTGATCCTGGCGCTCCTCGGCGCTCTCCTTGTGGCCTTCCTGGTGTGGAGATTCATGCAGAGCACCATTATCCGCAGGCAGTATGAGGAGATAAGGCTGGCAAAGGATGAGGCTGAGAGAGCTAACAGTGCGAAGTCCCGTTTCCTTGCCAATATGTCCCATGAGATCCGGACGCCTATCAATACCATAATGGGAATGGACGAAATGATACTGCGAGAGGATACGGAGGATGTGCCGGAAGAGTATGTGAAGAATGTTACCGGTTACGCCTCCGATATCAAGAGGGCTTCGGAGCTGCTGCTGGGGCTTGTGAATGATGTATTGGATCTTTCAAAGATAGAGTCCGGAAAGATGAATCTGGTACCGCAGGATTACCACACTCTTGATTTCATACGTTCCATTACCACCATGATAAGGGTGAGGAGCAATGAAAAGGATCTTTACTTTGAAACCGATATAGATGAGAATCTGCCGAAGAAGCTCCGCGGTGATGCCGGCAAGATCAAGCAGGTGGTATTAAACCTCCTTACAAATGCGGTGAAATACACGGAAAAGGGCGGCTTTACCCTTATCATAAAAGCGGAAGAGAGACAGGAGAACAGCTGCACGGTCTATTATGCCGTAAAGGATACGGGGATAGGCATAAAGAGCGAAGATATGGAGAAGCTCTTCTCCGCCTTTGAAAGACTTGACGAAGAGAGGAACAGTGCCATACAGGGCACCGGTCTCGGCCTCGATATATCCAGGCAGTTTGTAGCCCTGATGGGCGATGAATTAAGGTGCGACAGTGTATACGGAGAAGGTTCTACATTCTACTTCAGGGCGGAGCAGGAGATAATAGACGGAGAGCCCATAGGGAAGTTCACGGAAAATGAAGACCTGTCGGGAAAGAATAAATATCTCCCCGAATTTATCGCGCCGGAGGGAAGGGTTTTAGTCGTTGATGATAATGAGATGAACCTGCAGGTAATAAAGGGTCTTCTGAAGCGGACGAAATTAAAGCTGTCTACCGCAATGAGCGGCAGGGAATGCCTGAGCAGGCTTAAGGAAGAAAGTTTCCATCTGGTACTTCTTGACCATATGATGCCGGAGATGGACGGCCTGCAGACCTGTGCGGAGATAAGGAAGGATTTCCCGGATCTGCCGGTCATTGCCCTTACAGCAAATGCCGCAACCAGCGGAAAAGATTTTTACAGGGAAGCGGGGTTCCAGGATTATCTCGCAAAGCCGGTTGAAGCGGACAAGATAGAGAAGACGATAAAGAAGTATCTGCCGAAGGAAATCCTTATGGAGCCAGTGGAAGCAGAAGCATCCGCAGATGAGGATAAGCTTCCTGAGGGAATGGAATGGCTGAATGAGACGGAGGGGATCTCGGTTCCTGACGGAATAAAATTCTGCGGAGGTTCGGAGGCCTTTATCAAATCCATAAAGACCTTCAATGATACCCTGACAGATAATGCAGACACGATAGAAAAGGCTTATAATGACCGTGATATAGAGCTCTACACTATAAAGGTGCATGCATTAAAGAGTTCGGCGAGGATCATAGGAGCTTCTGAGCTTTCGGAAAAGGCAAGGCTGCTGGAGGATGCCGGAAAGGACGGAGATCTCGATTATATCGATGCCAATACAGAGGAAATCCTCAGGCTATACAGGGAGTATAAGGACAGGCTTTCGGGTCTTAATGATGATGAAGGGGATAAGGAGCTTATGCCGGATTCTGACATAGAAGACGCATATGCCGCATTACTTGAGTTCATTCCCGGTATGGACTATGACGCCGCGGAAATGGTATTATCCCAGGTAGGGGAGTACCGTCTGCCGGAAAAGGACAGCCGGATTTTCGGTGAACTGGAAAAGAAGCTGAAGGTTCTTGACTGGGACGGTATGGAAGAGCTGATCAGGGAGAGGGATGGAGAGTAATCTATGGAAGAGAGACTGGTTTTCATCATCGGTGGCAAAGAAAGTTTCATAATAAGGGTTCTGGTAAAAAAGCTGAAGGAAGCAGGTATTGAGGCAGCCTTTGTTAAGACCGGGGTAAATACCATCAATGCAGCAATGTCAGGACATGAGCACGCTCAGATGACCCTTTTTCTCGATACGGATGAGAAGCTTCCTCATGATGTCATGAGTTTCTTAAAAGACAAGATGACGGATGAGGGACGGCAGTTCATCCTTATAGGTGATGCGGGCGATACCCGGAGGATAATCGACAATATGCCGGGAAACCTCATCTATAAAACCTTTAACCGTCCGCTGAATAATGACGATTACGTAAAGACTGTGTCTGAACTTTTCGGAAAGATAGAGGCAGGAGAATATAAGAAGAGCATATTGATCGTTGATGACGATCCTACATATATGGGACTTGTAAGGGAGTGGCTGAAGGATGAGTTCAGGGTGTCCATGGCGAATTCCGGGCTGCAGGCCATTAAGTGGCTTGGAAAGAACCACGTGGATCTCATTCTTTTAGATCACGAGATGCCGGTGACCAGCGGTCCCCAGGTTTTGGAGATGCTGAGGAGTGATGAAGATACCAGATCCATCCCCGTGATCTTCCTTACGGGAAAGGGTGATAAGGAGAGCGTTATGCAGGTTGTGGCGCTGAAGCCCGAAGGATATTTATTAAAGACGATAGACAGAGCTGAGCTCTTATCCAACCTCCGTAATTTCTTCAAGACCGGAAAGGTGCAGGTATAGCTTCGGTATCAGGGTAAATCGGTATGGTAAAGAGATCGACAGATTATTTAAGGCTCCTTTCGGAAAAATTTCCGAACGCCAGAAAAGCGGGAGCGGAGATCATTAATTTAAAGGCTATATGCGCACTGCCAAAGGGGACGGAATACTTTTTTTCCGATCTCCACGGCGAATACGAGAGCTTCGGTCATCTTCTGCGGAGTTCGTCAGGTATCATACGGGCAAAGATCGAGGAGACCTTCGGAAATCTGATGACGGAGGATGATCAGCTCGCCCTTGCTAATCTTATCTATTATCCTGAAAAGATCCTGTCAGACAGGAAACATCGTGATCAGATGACCGACGAATGGATAAAGGTCACGATAAACCGTCTTATTGAGATATGCCGCGTGGTCTGCTCCAAATATACGAGATCGAAGGTCAGAAAAAAGATACCTTCCGACTACGCCTACGCCATAGATGAGCTTCTGCATCTGGATCCCAATGACTTTGACAAGAAGCTCTATTATCAGGAGATATTAAATGCAATAACCGAGACAGGAGGCGGAGAGGAATTCATTATAAGCTTAAGCAAGCTTATACGGAACATGACCATCGACAGCCTTCATATCATCGGCGACATCTTTGACAGAGGCCCCAGAGCGGATCTCGTTATGGAGGAGCTGATGAACTTCCATGATGTGGATATAGAGTGGGGAAACCATGATATCAGCTGGATGGGAGCGGCCTGCGGAAATACCGCATGCATAGCAAATGTACTCCGCATAGCAACCGGTTACAATTCCTTTGATGTTCTGGAGGACGGTTACGGAATAAATTTAAGACCCTTAAGTATGTTTGCGGCGGAGATGTATGCCGGTGATCCCTGCGAGCGTTTTTATCCCCACATCCTGGATGAGAATGAATTCGATTCTGTAGATCCCGCCCTTGCTGCAAAGATGTGCAAGGCGATAACGATAATACAGCTGAAGCTGGAGGGGCAGCTCATTAAGCGGCATCCCGAGTACAGGCTTGATGACCGGCTGGTGCTTGAAAGAATTGATTATGAAAAGGGCACCATTGAGATAGACGGAAAGGAATGGGAGCTTCAGGATAAGTCTTTTCCCACAGTCTGCCGGGAGGATCCGTATCTTCTCTATCCCGGAGAAGAGCAATTGATGGAAACCCTGAAGAGCAGCTTCCTGCATTCTGCGCTGTTAAAAAAGCACATCGACTTTTTGTATTCAAACGGCAGCATGTATAAGATCTGCAACGGAAATCTCCTGTACCACGGCTGCATACCAATGGACGAGGACGGAGAGTTCCTGAAAATGGAGACGAAGGACGGGACGTTTTCCGGCAGGGAGTTGATGGACTACCTGAATGGCAGGATAAGAGACGCATACTTCCTGGATGAGAGCGAGGATCCTGTGGGAAAGCAGGATAATGTGGATCTCATGTGGTACCTTTGGGGAGGCCCGGTGTCACCGCTTTTCGGAAAGGATAAGATAGCAACCTTCGAGCATGTTTTCGTGGATGTGAAGGGCAGGGATGATAATCCCGGAGTTGAGGTGTATAATCCCTACTATGAGTTTTCAAAGGATGAAAGCTATGTGGATAAGATCCTTCTGAATTTCGGGCTTTCCACCGACAGGAGCCACCATATCATAAATGGCCATGTGCCTGTCCGGGTAAATAAGGGAGAGACACCGGTGAAGGCAAACGGCAAGCTCTTCGTAATAGACGGCGGATTGTCAAAGGCTTACCACGATACCACGGGTATTGCAGGATATACCCTGATCTTCAACTCCCACAGACTGGCTCTTGCGGAGCATAAGCCCTATGAGCCGGGAGGAGAGAACACCCCGAAGATACAGGAGGTGGAGAGCATGAGGGAGCGGATAAGGGTGAAGGATACGGACATAGGACGTGTCCTTACGGAGCAGATAGACGACTTAAAACAGCTCCTGCAGGCATATCATGCAGGTATAATCAAGGAGAAGAGATAAGACTTTGTTCTCCCGGGCGAAATAAAGGGATCTTATTACAAATATGAAAGAGAGGAATAAATCATGCCACTGTTAATCATTTTAGTTCTGATCTTTGTACTTCTGATACTCAATATCAAGATAGTACCCCAGGCCCACGCTTATATCATAGAGCGTCTGGGAAAGTATCACACCACCCTTGGAGCGGGATTGCATATCCTTATACCTTTTATCGACAGGATTGCCCGTAAGGTGACCCTGAAGGAACAGGTTGCGGATTTCGCACCCCAGCCCGTTATCACGAAGGATAACGTTACGATGATGATAGACTCCGTTGTTTACTTTATGATCAGGGATCCCAAGGCCTACACCTACGGCGTTGAGAACGCCATAATGGCTATGGAGAACCTGACGGCAACAACACTCCGTAACATCATCGGTGATATGACGCTGGATGATACTCTGACATCCAGAGAGACCATCAATTCCAAGATGCTGACCGCGATAGATGAAGCAACCGATCCCTGGGGAATAAAGGTGAACCGTGTGGAGCTTAAGAACATCACTCCTCCGAAAGCCATTCAGGAAGCAATGGAGAAGCAGATGAAGGCCGAGCGTGAGAAGAGGGCCGTGATCCTTACCGCAGAAGGTGAGAAGCAGTCCATGATCCTTACCGCAGAGGGTAATAAGGAATCTGCAGTCCTTGAAGCTGAGGCAAAGAAGATGGCAACCATCCTCGCGGCAGAAGCAGAAAGGGAAAAGGAGATCAAGGAGGCCGAAGGTAAGGCTGAGGCCATCAGAAACATACAGAAGGCAAATGCAGACGGTATCCGCATGATAAAGGAAGCGGGAGCAGATGAGTCCGTTATTAAGATCAAGTCTCTGGAGGCATTCCAGGCGGCTGCTGACGGACAGGCGACGAAGATAATAATCCCCAGCGAGATCCAGAATTTTGCTTCCCTTGCAGCGGGCATCAAGGAGACACTTAAGTGATATTTGACATATTTGACATATTGGATTTTATTGACATTGATCAAATAGTTGGTATTATCTTCTGCTTTGTGGTGGTAGCAGTCATTCTCATCAATAGCAGCAGGCACAATAAAAACCGGCCGTCAAGGGGCATGCATCCGACTACGATAAATAAGTCCTCTGCTCCGCCGAGACCGGCGCAGGCTTACAGGACGAAGCCGACAGTGTCAAGTGACGGGCACAGGATACCGCACTCAAAGGATATAACCTGCGAGGGGCAGTACGGTCATGACCACGGAAATATGCCGCCCCGCTATATAGTCCACGAAGAGCCCACAATGGGCTACTGCAATCTGAACGGCAAGATAGTTGCATTAAGAGATTGCTGGAAGTACTAAAAAGAACACCCCTCAGACTGATGGCTGAGGGGTGTTGCTCGTTGGGTTCACTCATACTCGTAAAAACATCTGTCGATATTTTATAACGACCAAAAATAAACTTGTTTTTGGTCGTGTTGCTCGTTGGGTTCACTCATACTCGTAAAAACATCTGTCGATATTTTTACTCGTTGAAAAACGAATACTAACTTCGTGAGTATTCGTTTTTCACATTAGTTTCCTGAACATTGCTTCGAAGTCGGCGAGCTCGGCCTTGCGGGGATTGCCGGGAGCGCAGGCATCAGCTGCTGCGGATTCGCAGAGGAAAGGAAGATCCTCTTCCTTCAGCTTTTCGAGCTTGGTGGGGATGCCTACG
>JAIKXV010000139.1 GCA_024683935.1 Lachnospiraceae bacterium
GAAGTCCTCCGTATATACAGACTCAAAGCCATGCAGTGTGGTAGTCTCCTTGAAGTAATTCTCTATCTGACTGGTATAGAGCTCGTGTACGCTGTAGCGTCCCACATCCGCCTGATTTGCCCAGTATTTTACATCCAGATACTGATTTCTTAACTGATCTATGGAATTGACGGCAACACCTGCACCGGCCATTCCGTAGCTCGTATATGTCCTTAAGGCGCTCTCTGCCTCCTGATTGACCACCTGCTTTGAATAGCCCTTGGTCTTCACATTTGCAATGTTATTTGCAGTGACATTTTCAGCCGCCTGATAGGCTGTCAGTCCCGTGTATCCGATTATCAGTCCGCTAAATTGTGAAGGCATGTTCTTTCCTTTCTCACTCCCCTGTCCTAACCGGTGATGTCAGACCCGGCTGACAGGATGATCTGCTTTACAGATGTCCCATATTATTCAGCAGGTTTTCCAGCATTGCGTTCACTGTGTTCATGAAACGGCTGCTGGCATTATATGCATTCTGGAAGCGTATCATCTTCGTAAGCTCTTCGTTGTCTGAAACTCCCACTACCTGCTGTCTTTCATTCTCCAGGGTGAGCACCGACTGCTCCTGGCTCTCTGAAAGAGATTTATAAGTATTTCCTACCGTAGCATACTGGTCAACTATGCTGATATAGTAATTCCCGAAATTCAGAGGCGTCAGCTCGGTGGCATTCAGATTGACCTTGGCGTTCACATGTCTTTCATGCTTTTCCTCTGTGGCTGCTCCCGTAGAAGTACTGGAGATCACACCGGTAACTGTATCAATATATTTCTTATCATCCTGAAACAGGTCTATGACCTTGTCCGGATTGTTAAAAAGCTCCACCAGCGCGTTTGCCCTGTCCTGATCCGCCGACTGGTCGCTTAACACGAAGCCGTTTGCCAGAAGTGTAGGCTGCTTTAAAAGCTCTGTATTGACCATCAGGTTTGAACAGGTATAGTCGTCATAAAAGCTGTTAAGCGTGGGATCCGTCACGGAAGATGTGGCTATAAGCGAAAACAGCGGAAGGTTGCCGTTTTCCTTATATGTGTAATTCCCCGTTGCCGGGTCCAGTACGGGATCCCCGTTTGCGTCTGTCACCAGATCCGTGGTCAGAAGCTTGTCTATCCCTGAGGTGATGTTATGGATGAGGTTGTCGAATTCGGCCATCACCGTCATCAGAGAAGATTTCTGAACCTGCTCGTATGCATAGTCATCA
Organism: Lachnospiraceae bacterium; assembly: GCA_024683935.1. Next base: position 1,236 of record JAIKXV010000139.1, read on the forward strand.
TCAGCTATATGATATTCCTTTGTTCCGTCGCTTTTTTCTACCGCATATTTGTATCCACCGGTTATATCCTCATAGGTTGCCCTGCGGTTCTTGATGTCTCCGTTGTCATCGGCTATGGAAACTCCCTGTCCCCTTGAGAAGAGAAGCGCCTTAAGACTTCCGTTGTCCGACCCTATATCTGCGCTTATCTTCTGGTTGTAATTAAAGACCTGCTGGTCATCCATTCTGGGCCATACTACTGAATAGAAGCCTGTCGTACTGTCTTCATCGAGGATCTTGGCTTCCATATGGTTTACATAATCTCCGTTGACCAGATCCACACCCTCGAACTGGACACTTACAGCGCCTTTAGCATCCTCGCTGTAGCTTATCCTTCCCATGGCGGCAAGCTTGTCCAGGATATAATCCCTCGCATCTCTTAAGTCATTGGCATCCTCGACTTTTCCGGCTTCAATGGAGATTATCTTCTGGTTCAGCTCAAATATCTTATCTGCATATTCATTTATCTGATCGACCTGATCCTTTATCTGTTCATTCAGATTATCCTGATACTCGACCAGTCCGTTGTAAACAGCCTTCGCTCTCTCTAAAAACTGTGCTGCCCTGGTAACTACGACGCCCTGTGTCGTGGGATCCGTAGGTTTGCTGGCCAGATCCGTAATGGCATTCTGGAGCTCCCTTATGGAATTCTGAAATTCCGTTCCCTCGGTCTCTCCAAAGAGCATGTTTATTTCGTTTATTACATCATATGATGTGGAATAGTAGGCTGATCTGCCTGACTGGGTTCTGTAAGATTTATCAAGGAAAACATCCCTTATTGCTCTTACATCTGTATAAGAAACACCAAGTCCTATCTGCATGGGTCCTACGTGGGCTTCTCCGATCTTGTTGTAGATCTGGTTGCCCTGGAGCACCTGCTGCCTTGTATAGCCCTTGGTATCTATATTCGATAAATTATGTGCGGTCGTGTTAAGTGCATTCTGACTCGTCTGAAGTCCCGAAACGCCTACATAGAAACTGCCCATTAACGACATTGCTCACACCTCGCGAAATTTTCATGACCGAAATTTACTGCTTGGCATCAAAGGCGCTTCTGGTATCACCCATTACATTTCCTGCACTTCCCGCATTTCTGGTGTAATCACCGGTTTCAGGACCTTCTCTCATCGCTTTGTTCAACGAGATGTTAAAGTCTATCATATCCAGCTGCTGCCTTATGAGCACCTGATTCTGGTCATTTATCATTCTTAAGCTGCCTATTGTCCTCTTAAGACGATCATTGACTTCAACCAGAGCGTCATGCTCCTTCGGTCTTGCCTTTAGCATATCAATTAAATATGAAAGCTTCAAAGTGTTAACATCCTTGTTGATAACTGTTGCAATGTCGGCCATGATCTCCGATCTTTTGTGATCCAGAGCGCCTATGTCGTCAACGGCTACCTGTTCTTCATCCGTGATCTTTTGAAGTTTTTCAATATTACCCTCGATTATCACCGGGGTTTTTTTCTCGGAAAGAGACAAGAGCTCCTTATATCTTACTTCTTCTTTGTCCAGAACCGTGATCAGTTCTTCCATCAGACTTGGCACTAATGTCTTTCCTCCGCATAATAACCTGTTTTATAGTATTTCAGGAAACAGTTACTCAGCCCAGCTCTTCGAATTTCTTCATGAGCTTATCGGCAAAGCTCTCTGCGGAAACATTATAAGTTCCGTTTGCTATCTGAGCTTTGATGGCTGCAACCTTATCTTCCCTGATATCGGAAGCCTCACCTACTGCCTTTTTGGCTGTCTGTATGTCTTTTCCGATATTGGATATCTCAACACCGTCACGTCCGAAATTCACTGACGAAGTTTTGACAGGCCGCCTTGTTTTGTTTGTTCCGTATACCTGCTGTATTTGGTTTACGGCGTCTATTCCGATACGCATTTAGGACAACCTCCTTCCTAAACTAATTTTTCTTACTACTAATATCGGACATATTCCGAATTACTTTAGAGCAAAAATGAAATTTTTTTAATTTTTTTTTATTTTTTTGATGAGGCAGAAAAAACGCCCATTTTATGCGGTTTTTCCATACCCGTTATATCCGTCTGCGATGCCTTTTCTTCTATAAAATGCAATCTGTTAATCGGCCACTAAATGTTGTATTATATAAAAACAGCTAAAACAATTTATAGCCCTGAAAGGAAAAACCATGCATTACGGAAAGATCAAAAAATGTGATATAGCCAACGGCCGCGGCGTCCGCACCTCTCTCTTTGTCAGCGGCTGCACCCATCACTGCCGTGACTGCTTCAACCCCGAAACCTGGGATTTCAACTACGGAAATGAGTTTACTGAGGATACGAAAGAGGAAGTTCTTGAATTATGTAAACCCGATTACGTAGCCGGTCTTTCTCTTTTAGGCGGAGAACCCTTTGAACCGGAAAATCAACGGGCTCTCCTCGGACTCTGCCGGGATTTCAAAAAACGTTTTCCCCAAAAGGATATCTGGGCCTATACCGGCTATACCTTGGAAAGCGATCTCGTCTCTGAAGACGGTGCCGCCCGCACCGAAGCCACCGATGAGCTCCTCTCCCTGATCGACATACTTGTAGACGGAGAGTTCGTAGCTGAAAAGAAAAATATCTCCCTTCACTTCCGGGGCAGTGAAAACCAACGGGTCATAGACTTAAAGACCGGCAGCATCCTCTATGAGGACGAAACCGGTCAAAAGTGATACAGTTGGTTATAACGATCATCTCTGCAGGAATTCATACAGCT
>JAIKXV010000032.1 GCA_024683935.1 Lachnospiraceae bacterium
TATGAGTATTACCGCAGAGTATGCCGGAAACTCGGTATCAAACTTTGCCGCGAGTACATAAAAGGAACCCATTCCTTCAGACGTAATGCCACCACTGACATCATAAACCTGTCCAACGGAAATGCCGAACTTGAGTCCAAACTCATCGGCCATTCTCCTGAGGTGGCACGTAAGCATTATTTTACCGGGATAGACATGCAAAATGCGATCAAGGTTCTGAACCAGCGGAAGCTGTCATGAAACACTTAACCAGAGGTCCTTCAACTTAACCAAAAAAGGCCCAACTTAACCATAAAAAACGGGTGGTTTATTAAAATTAAAAAGGGCGAAAACCCTAGTAAAATCAAGGTTTCCGCCAACCAATTAAAAAGAGCGACAGACGGGATTCGAACCCGCGGTCTCCACCTTGGCAAGGTGGCGCTTTACCAGCTAAGCTACTATCGCAAGCGAATGTAATGATATCTCAAAACTCTTCTTTTGTCAACACTTTGTAGCGAAGAAAATCCCCAACACTTTGTAGCGAAGAAAAGCCCCAACAATTGATGGATAATAATTATAATTATTTTATAAAAAATGTATAATATAGATTTAGATTCTATCAATAATATCAATAAATATTTCGATTTGTTGCCAGAATCAGTTTGAGGATCGTATAAATGTTGATAGCAAAAAGGCCGATCTCTGTGTCTGCGGGCTATGCGGTCATTCATTCTATGTATTTCCCGGTGGTTATACCGAAGATGCATAAGACAAGCTATCTGTACTGCGCCGGATGGGACTTGAACCCACACGTCATATGACACAGGAACCTAAATCCTGCTCGTCTGCCAGTTCCGACACCGGCGCATATATTTCGGGGCCAAACGGCCCCGTTTTAATCGCTGTAGTAGAACTGCTATCCGGGAAAGATCACAGAAGATGAGCTCTCTGCTCTTCGGGAGGCAGAGGGCTTAAATAAGCGGGAGCCACGTCCAGAACAGTAAGACATCCGAAGCGGTCCTCTTTATTCAGCCTGTCGACAGCGCGGGCGTATGCAGCCAGCACCGAGCCGGTGAATTCCGGATTGGAATCCAGCTTGAGGCTGTATTCTATAACATGCTTATTGCTGCCGTCACCTGTTGTTCCGGTATAGATCACAGAGCCTCCATGGGGAAGTCCTGCGTGATCCCTCTTCAGTTCCTCCTCGGAGATAAAATTAACGGTGGTGTCATAGTCTGCAAAGTAATTCGGCATCGTCTTGATCTCATTTTCGATCTTTGCCTTATCGGCATTTTCCTCTGCCACCACCCAGCATTCACGAAGATGCTTTTCCCTGGTGCTGAGCTCGGGATTCGAGCCTGAGCGCACCTTATCAAGTGCCGCTTCAATGGGTACGGTGTACTGTCTCGCATCTTTTACGCCTTCTATGCGTCTGATGGCGTCGGAATGACCCTGGCTCACGCCTCTTCCCCAGAAGGTATAATCCTTTCCATCGGGAAGCACTGAGTGGGCATATACGCGGTTTAAGGAGAACATGCCGGGATCCCAGCCGCAGGAAATAAGCGCGGTGGTTCCTGCTTTCTTTGCAGCCTTATCTACATTCTCAAAATGAACGGGAATGTTGGCATGGGTGTCGAAGGAATCGATCACATTATAGAGCGCTGCGTACTTCGGCGTCATTTCGGGAAGATCCGTTGCAGATCCACCGCAGATTATCAGAACCTCTATGTCTTCATGTCCGGCGTCCAGCTCATCAATGCTTTTTACCTCTGTTCCCGGCGTATTGATCTTCAGGGAAGCGGGGTCGCGCCTTGTGTAAACAGCTTTTAACACCTGGTCTTCATTTTTATTCACAGCAGCCTCTACGCCACGTCCCAGGTTTCCGTATCCTAAAATTCCTACTTTTGTTATCATGGTTTTTTCTCTCCTATGATTTCAAATTGAAAGTGTATTCTGCAGCTAAGATCCTTCGCTTCGCTCAGGATGACAACACTAATCCGTTATCTCAACCAGGCAATACGGGTTTTTATCCTCTCCGTTCAGAGAAACCGTGAATATCCTTTTTCCGTCCTCGGTTCTGTCATTAATGAGCGGGTAGATCATGTCACCCTTAAAGGCCTGTTTCCTGTATTCCACCCTGAGTCTTTCCGGGTGGGTGCGGTCTCCGAAGCCCGCTTCCTCAAGGGCGTCCGTTGCAAACCTTATGTACTGCTCATTATTGACATGCCTGTTGATATCCAGATCCCGCTGCCTGGCTATCAGCTCACCCGCAGTGCGGTTTTCCCCGGTCTCGGGAAAGATTATCTTCCTGCCGGTATACATCATATCCAGCTTCTCACCGGCGGGATATGCAGCCGCAACCTCCCGCGGTACCCTGACCGGAAGCTGGGTCTTCAGATCTATCAGAACCCATATGGAATTTGCCTTGGATATCATATTTCCGCCGGCATCTTCCATGAAGAAGTTCCTGTTGCCAAAAAGTCCCTTAATGCTGTACGGAATGGTGCCGATCTTTATTTCCTCATACATAGCGGGATAACGGCTGACCTCTATTTCCCAGAAAAGGATCATCCATACCAGATCCTTTTCCATGAGGGCTTCCCAGGATCCTGCGGTCTCCGCCGACTGAAAGGTGGAGCAGTCCTGAAAATAATTAACCAGGGCAGGGAGCGTGAGCTTCTTATTTACTCCGCATTCACTGTAACGTATCCTCGTATCAAAGCTGTACATTATTTAAGATCTTCCGGCACTTCCATCATGAGATCCAGAGTATACTCCCGGTTCATCCTGTTGCACATTGCCACAAAGGTATCGAGGGGTACATCATGAAGTACGTTCTTTGAACCTCTCATATTGATGGATACCGTATTGTCAGCCGCCTCCTTATCACCGAGAACCAGAATGTACGGATCCTTCAGGGTCTTGTACTGCTTTATCTTCACCTTCATATTCTCATCGGAATAATCGGCCTCGCAGCGGATCCTGTTTTCAAAAAGGAGGTCTGCAACCTTCTTCGCATACTCATTATTCTCAACCCTGATCGGCACGATACCGACCTGTACGGGTGAGAGCCAGAAGGGGAAGCGCCCCTTGAAGTTCTCGATCAGTATACCTATGAATCTCTCCATGGAACCGAAAATAGCTCTGTGGATAAGAACCGGTCTCTTGAAGGAACCGTCATCTGCCACATACTTCAGATCGAAATTGAGGGGCAGCTGGAAATCAAGCTGTATGGTACCCATCTGCCATTCACGGCCGAGGCAGTCCTTCATCTTCAGGTCGATCTTCGGTCCGTAGAAGGCTCCGTCTCCGGGATTTATCTCATAACCGCCTTCTCCGAGCTTGGAATCAAGGATCTTCTTCAGAGCGGCCTCTGCCTGATTCCAGAGTTCGATATCTCCCATGAAATCATCGGGTCTGGTGGAAAGCTCGGCTGAATACTCCAGGCCGAAGGTTCCGTAGATCTTCTTTGCAATATCCATGATGTCGCTTATCTCTGACTCGATCTGTCCGTCGGTTACGTATGTATGGTCATCATCCTGATGGAATTCCTGCACACGGAAAAGACCGTTGAGCGCGCCGGATTTTTCCCTTCTGTGGATGATATCGGTCTGTGAAAACCTCAGGGGGAGCTCTTTATAGCTTCTCTGCCTGTATCTGTAAACATTGATGGAATTCGGGCAGTTCATGGGCTTGATGGCGTAAGTACTGTTCTCGTCGATCGGAACTACGAACATACCGTCCTGATAGTGAGCCCAGTGTCCGGACTGTACCCAAAGCTCCTTTGATGAAAGCACGGGGCCGCTTATTTCCTGATAGCCATGGGTTTCATGCTCTCTTCTCCAGTAATCGAGAAGCGCATTGTAAACCTTCCAGCCTCTCGGCAGCCAGTAGGGCATACCGGGTGCGGTTTCGTGGAACATAAAGAGTTCCATCTCAGGCCCCAGCTTTTTGTGATCTCTCTCCATGGCTTCCTTAATAAGGTTAAGATGGTCCTTTAACGCTTTCTTGTCAGGGAAGCCGTAAACATATATTCTCTGGAGCTGATCCCTCTTTTCGTCGCCTCTCCAGTAGGAACCGGATACGGACTTTACCTGGAAGGCCGCATTCATGAGTTCCCTGGAATTCTCCACATGAGGTCCCCGGCAGAGATCCACAAAATCATCACCGGTATGGTAAATGGTAATGGTCTCTCCCTCGGGAAGATCCTGTATGAGTTCGGTCTTGTATTTCTGATCCTTAAAGATTGAAAGCGCTTCTTCCTTCGAAACCTCTTTCCTGGTCCAGTCCTCACCCCTCTTGATGACCTCTCTCATTTTGTCCTCGATCATCTTGAAGTCATCCGTGGTAACTGTACGGGGCAGATTAAAATCGTAATAGAAGCCGTCAGCGATCTGGGGTCCGATGGCGTACTGTACGTCTTTACCGAATATTTCAATTACTGCTTTGGCAAGTATATGCGACAGGGAATGACGATATACTTCCAGAAATTCTTCTCTTTCCATAAGTCAGACTCTTTCCTTTCTTTTCTGCAATTATTGCTATTATCCTAGTATTTTTATGAAATTGCAAGGGAATAATATAAGAAATATGATCCTGTAAACAGGAATATCTGTATGAATTCAGAATGAAAGCAATTCAAAGCTTTCGTAATGATCCGGGGTATAGTAGATCAGCCCGTCATTGGAATATACGAGTCTCTTCGGGCCTCTTTTCTCCGCATGGAGCGTATCTATATCGCATTCCCGGTACTCCCGTCCCGGAGCTTCAGGCAATAGTCCTTCAAAATTTCCGAAATGATCCCCGCCTATACACTTTCCTTCGGCGTATTCATCCAGAGATCCGCCGGGCCAGCCCAGTTTTTTCGCTTCTTTTTTGGTTATGAAATTTGCGGGAAGTTCTCCGTATGTATGGATATAAAGCGCCACATCCTCTTTTGAGGTGTATACGCCATCTTTGTCAATATCCGGCCCGCTGTCCTCTTCAATAACATCATCAAATTCAGATGGAGCATCCGCCGTCAGATCGGATATTTCCTCCTCCGGATCGGACAGTTCCTCCGATATTGCGGCAGAGTCCGTCCCGGATACGGAGATCTCTTCCGATATGGGATCTCCGCAGCCGCAGATCAATACAATGCAGGCCGCTAATACGGCAATTATCCTGCAAAATGTGTTCTTTAACTTCATCCCGGGACAACTCCTTTTATACAAAAGTCATATTGGCGGTACTATCTCAGTAAAGCTCTCTCAGCACCAGAATGGTAACACCCTGATTATCCCCGGGCATTATCCTCTTCACCTTCGGTTCGAGCTCATACCAGTCCCATATCATCTGCTTCAGGCTGGTTCCCCGGTTATACCCGTGGATCAGCCTGAGCTGATATGTACCGCTCCCTGCCGACGACAGAGCCTTGTCGATCACTCTCTTCGCTTCTTCCTGTCTGAGACCGTGCAGGTCGATATCAACAAATGGTTCGTTCATCCAAATTTAACCCTCATTGGAATTAACCAGGCGCTTTTCCTGGTATCTTTTTTCACGCTCTCCTGTATCCGGAGGAGGTTATAAAGGGCGTCATCCGTCTGGGAAAGATCCCAATCAGTACCGGTTCCGCAGATGAATCCGTTCTCACAGTTCAGAGCGTCAATAATCTCCAGCTTCTTTGCTATGCAGGGGCTGATAAATAAATCAATCCGTTACTCATAAGCGATCCTCCTTTATTAGTTATATTCCCCGTTTAATTCATTTCAAAGACCTCAAGGCTTCGCTGAAGTATCCCGTTCATACAGGCGATCGCCATCCCGTAATTTACAATAGGTACGCCGTTTTCACGGGCTTTCTTTACCCGGTACTTCATCTCCGCCTCATTCAGCATGCAGCCTCCGCAGTGAACTATCAGGGAATAACCTGACAGATCTTCCGGGAAATCATTTCCCGAAGAATACGAAAACTCCGGCTCTGCGCCGCTGAATTCCCTTATCCATTTCGGCAGTTTAACGCTCCCTATATCGTTGCACTGCCTGTGATGGGTGCATCCCTCTGCTATCAGTACGCGGTCTCCGTCACGAAGACGGGACAGCATGCCGGCTCCTTCCCTGAGAGCCTCGAGATTTCCTTTGTATCTGGCAAAGAGAACGGAAAAGCTTGTTAAAAAAACATCTTCCGGTGTGACCTTCGACACCTCTTTGTAAGCCTGCGAATCCGTGATTACCATCTTCGGTTTTCCCGGCAGGGATGAAAGCACGCTTTCCAATTCTGTATCCCTGCATACGACCGCGCTGCATCCGCTTTCCAGTATATCCCGGATCGTCTGCTGCTGGGGAAGTATCAGCCTCCCCTTCGGAGCGGATTCGTCGATCGGGATGACGAGCACCACCATATCCCCGGGCTCCAGAAGGTCTCCCACTATCCTTTTTTTTCTTTCCTTTTCTGCCGTATCGAAAGAAGAAAGAAGATCACGGAATTCTTTAATATTATGCCCTGTTTTTGCGCTTACGGTTATGCTTTTTATTCCGGATCCCCCGGAACCCGGCACCTTTTTTTCCGGGGCATTATCATGGATATCAGCTTTCGTATAAGCAATGACTGCCGGAATGCCCCTGTCTTTTATCAGAGTAAGCAGTTCCTCCTCTGCGGCGGTCCGCTCCCGGCCGCACTCTGAAACGAGAACCGCTATATCCGTTTCCTCCAGAACCCTTCTCGCCCTGCCGGCTCTTTTCTCTCCCAGCTCACCCGTGTCATCGATACCGGGGGTATCGATTATCAGCACCGGTCCTATGGGAAGTATCTCCATTGCCTTCTTCACAGGATCAGTAGTCGTGCCCTTTACGTCTGAAACCAGGCTCATTTCCTGCCCTGTTACCGCATTTACCAGGCTTGACTTTCCGGCGTTACGAATACCGAAAAAAGCGATGTGCACCCGTTCCGAGGAAGGAACATCATTTAATCCCATTTATGTCAGTGCCGCTCCTTTCTAAAATCTGAAGTCCCTGCGGTTGGAATTTCTTATCTCCGCTATATTATCCGTTGCTATGGTCCTTACCTTTTCATTGGGGATCTTCTGCAGTTCGCGTTCGATCATCGCGTAGCCCCGCTTCTTCGTCTCCGGGGATGCGTAGTCTTCCAGATATTCCGCGAGAGTCATCAGTGCGTTTGGATGACAGCAGTTCAGGATCTGCCCGTTTTTGCAGAGACTCATGAACCTGTCACCGGTCCTGCCCTCTCTGTAGCAGGCCGTACAGAAGGAGGGAATGTGGTCATTTTCCATCAGCCAGAAAACCACTTCGTCAAGGGTTCTCTGGTCTGAAACATCAAACTGCTCGGTGTCATGAGGTCTTTCTTCCTCAGCATAGCCGCCCACGCTGGTTCTGCTTCCGCCGCTTATCTGCGATACCCCGAGCCTTAAGAGCTTCTTCCTTACTGCCGTGCCTTCCCTTGTGGATATGATCATTCCGGTATAGGGAACGGCGAGCCTGATGCAGGCAGTGATATGCGCAAAAGTTTCATCGCTTATGCCGTTATCAAACTGGCCGGGATCTATGTCGTCGGCTTTTTTTACCCTGGGAACGCTTATTGTGTGGGGTCCCACGCCGTGAACCGCTTCCAGATGCTCGGCGTGCATGATAAGTCCCGCAAATTCGTACCTGTACATTTCAAGACCGAAAAGAACCCCGAGCCCCACGTCATCAATACCGCCTTCCATCGCGCGGTCCATGGCTTCCGTGTGGTAATCATAGTCATGCTTCGGTCCGGTGGGATGGAGCTTCAGATAGCTCTCCTTGTGGTAAGTCTCCTGGAAAAGGATATATGTACCGATCCCCGCATCCTTTAATTTCCTGTAATTCTCCACGGTTGTGGCCGCAATATTCACGTTTACACGTCGGATGTCACCATTCTTATGATGTATGGAATAAATAGTCTTTATGGAATCCAGAATGTATTCTATGGGATTATTTACGGGGTCTTCGCCTGCTTCAATGGCGAGCCGCTTGTGACCCATGTCCTGCAGCGCTATTACTTCCTTCTTTATCTCTTCCTGGGTGAGCTTCTTCCTCGGAATATGCTTATTCTTCAAATGATACGGACAATAAAGACAGCCGTTCACGCAGTAATTTGAAAGATAGAGGGGCGCAAACATGACAATGCGGTTGCCGTAGAAGGCCTGCTTTATCTCGTCTGCTATGGCGTAAATCTTTTCCCTGATACCGGGATCCTCGCAGGCCAGTAAAACGGACGCTTCCCTGTGGCTTAAGCCTCTGCAGGTACAGCCCCTGTCGTTTTTTACGGGTCTTGCTTTTTCCAGTATCTCTTCTATAAGAGGTATGTTCTCCCTGTTTTCATCCGCGTATTTAAGGGTTTCCAGTATCTCCTCATGATTAATGAATTCATCCGCCTTCAGTGAAGCGGGATCATATTTAGCCATTTTGCTGCCTTTCCTGCTGTTTTCTGATATCTCCCCTGTCTGTTACTATACGGTGCCCTGCAGCGCTTATCCTTGCAGAGAGACAGTCCCTGCATTCAGCCGACTCTTCTCCGGTACAGATCTTATTATCGTACAGTTCATATTTCTTCCGCACCCGTACCGGCGACAGATTTGGCATCACCACGTTCGCTCCGGAAAGTATTCCCTTTTCTCTGCCGTCATGAGCCAGAGTTCCCAGGGCCGTAGTGGCGGGGATAAGCATAGGAGGATAAATGATCCTGAGTACCGATAATAAGAATAAGGTCAGCTCCACCGAGCCCGCTGTCCTGTCCGCGAAAGGGGTGCACTTATGCGGAATAAAGGGACCGATGCCGCACATATCCGGCTTGAACTCTTCTATGAATTTCAGATCCCCTGCAAGCTCTCTTTCTGTCTGGTACGGAGAACCCACCATAAATCCGCAGCCGGTCTGGTAGCCGATGTCACGAAGGTCTCTTAAGCACCGCATGCGGTTCTCAAAAGACATTTCATCGGGATGCAGACGCCTGTAATGCTCCGGATCAGCGGTTTCGTGGCGGAGCAGATACCTGTCTGCCCCCGCCCGGTACAGCTTCTCATAGCTTTCCCGGCTCCGCTCACCCATGGACAGGGTTACTGCCGAGTCACCGTGGCGCTCCTTTATCCTTTTTATAATATCGCAGAGAACCTCATCGTCAAAGTACGGATCCTCGCCTCCCTGGAGCACAAAGGTACGGAATCCGAGCTCGTATCCATTGTCCGTACATTCAATGATCTCCTCCGCTGTGAGACGGTATCTGTCCACTCTGCCGTTACTCTTTCTTATGCCGCAGTAGTAACAGTCATTTTGGCAGATATTGCTTATCTCAATAAGGCCCCGGACAAATACATCCCTTCCGTAGATCCCTTCCTTCAGCTCAGCTGCAGCAGATCGCAGAACGGCGGTATCTTCCTCCGTTCTTTCCGATATCAGATGCGCATATTCATCCTCGCTGAGGCTGTGGTCTTTTATCAGCCTGTATGTCCCTGACTCCGCTTCGGTCCGCATTTTTTAATTATCTGACATTACAGTCACAACGTCAATGAATGTATGTAAAGCTTCTTTACCTCTTTACCTCTTTCTTAATAATTATCCAGACGTGTCGGAAAATACGCATGCATCCGCCGTAATTACGGTGCCATCCACCCTTTATCAACAGCATGATCCATGTTGATCTCCATCCACTTATAAACTTCCGGCATGAACTCCTTTACAACAGCGGCACGTTTTTCAGCGGCAGCCCTGCTAACTTTTCCATTTCCCCAGGTGTGGCCGTCCGTTAATGTATTATGCAAAAATGGCTGTATTCTATCCATGCAGGCAGCAAACTTCGCATCCGGCGTCTTCATGGCATCAAACTCTTCCCACATACTGCGGATCATTTTTCCCTGATCAGGCGGAAGCTGGCTGAACAACTTGTCCGCAGCCTCTTTCTCACGCTCTGCTTTTCCAATATTGCCTTGTACGTCATATGCAAATGTATCACCGGCTTCAATCTCCACAATATCATGCACAACACACATTTGGACCGCTCTGCCCACATCAACCGGCTCTATCGCATATTCAGAAAAAAGCATGGCCATCACAGCTATATGCCAGGAATGCTCAGCATCATTTTCCCGGCGCTTTTTATTGATCAGCAATGTCCTCCGAAGGACATCCGTCATCCTGTCGATCTCAGCTGTGAACAACAACTGCTGATCCAGCCTGAGATTCCCGCTCTCCACAAAATCCTTTTTCATAATGTAGTTATCAGGCTCCTTTCCCGTTCAGATCTTTAATTATATCATTCTGACCTGCTTGTTTCTATACGACAACATCGCCCGTCAGATAATGAGCGGCCGGTGATGGTAATACGATTTGGGGTTTTATACGATGATGATATCGCGATGATGACAGGGAATATATAGATCTGTTTCAATAATCATCCAGGAAATTGTGTCTTACGCCATCCTTCTTATACTCGATTACTGTATCTATGTTGACATTCTCCATACTTCTGAAAATATTGGATTCGATAAACGGGTTCGTCTTTTTCAGTTCCGCGATCAGCTTCTTTGTTTCAAGCCTTTTACTTGGCGTAGTACCATCCTCATGGCACGTGGTGCATGTATCGGTAAAGTGGCAGGCACACTGCAGAAAGTGCAGCTCATTGTAATCTCTCCATGCGCAGATATCTGCTTCCCTGACCAGATAAAGCGGTCTGATAAGCTCCATGCCCGCGAAATTTGTGCTGTGCAGTTTCGGCATCATCGTCTGGATCTGAGCACCATGGATCATTCCCATCAGAATTGTTTCGATCACATCGTCATAATGATGTCCGAGCGCTATCTTGTTGCAACCCAGTTCTTTAGCCTTACTGTATAAATACCCGCGCCTCATCCTGGCGCAAAGATAGCAGGGGCTTTTTTCTATCGTATCAACAGCATCAAATATAGTACTCTCAAAAATGGTGACCGGAATTCCGAGTGCTTCCGCGTTCCTTTCGATCAATGCTCTGTTTTCACTCTTGTATCCGGGATCCATCACAAGAAAAGTCAGATCAAACTCCTTCTGTCTGTGGCGCCTGATCTCCTGGAACAGCTTGGCCATAAGCATGGAATCCTTGCCGCCGGATATACATACGGCAATATGGTCCCCGTCTTCAATAAGCTTATATAGCTTACAGGCCTTTGCGAATGGTGAAAACAGCTGCTTGTGGAACTTTTTCTGTATACTCCCTTCGGCGCGTTTTCTTTTTTCTTCAGATAAAATGATATCCATTTCATGCCACTTGACTCCGCCCCATTCGGAAGCGGATTCCCCGAGATCCCTGAAACCGAATTTTTCATACATCCTGACTTTATTGTCGTGACAGGTAAGAACCAGCCTTTTTCGTCCCTTTTCCGCTTCTCTCCGGCAGTAGTTAAAAACCAGTTCCCGTGCAAGTCCCTGTCCCCTGTATTCCGGAAGTACGTCAAGACCGCATATCATGACATTGGTTCCTTCCGGATCATGGGTTGCGGCATCTGTAAAAAACTCATCCCTGAATGACAATTCTTTTGTGGCGATGCCGTTTAAAAATCCGGCGATCTTACCCGTCTCTTTTTCAACAGCGACTAAAAACAGGTCTGAAGCTGCTTTTATGCGCTCAATCATATGTTCCCTGGAACAGGCTTCATTAGGAGGAAAACAAATTTCCTCGATATCTGCTGCGATATCTGCTTCATCTTCCCTGATAGCGCGGAAATCATACTTCTCAAATAGCTCTCCGGCTGTATCATTACGTGAATCAGAAATATTCCGGACAGGCCTCAAAGGCTCTTTCTGCTTCCAGTCCGTTCCATCTATAACCATGCTCTTTACATATCCCACAGAAATATACTTCCGTGTAACTGCTCCGAGATCAGTTTCATCACTGAGATATGAAAGGTCTTTCTTTACGCCGACTGCTTCGATACTCTTGCCTTCCTCTGACTCTTCTTCGGAAAAAGATCCCCGGAACAGCGGACTTCCGGCTATCTTTCTGTCCCACAGTACACCCTTGCATTCAGACACCGGACAGGCGGGGAAATTCACGTTCCATACAGAATCTTCACGGAATCCTCTTTCCAAGATCTTCTCTGTTATCCCTATTATGTACTCTTTTACGGTATCATACACATGAACAGCTTCACTTGAATAGGCAATGGAAGGTATGCCATTCATTATCCCCTCCATGGCTGCTCCTATTGTGCCTGAGTAAGCAATATCAAAGCCTGTATTCAGACCGAAATTTATTCCGGAAAATATTACATCCGGCTTCTTCGGCATCAGGTGCAGCACTGCCGCAGACACGCAGTCGGCCGGCGTTCCGCTGACGCTGTATGCCTTATCTACATCTACAGGAAACTGGTATTCAGATACAAGCAGTTTTCCGCGGATCGTTATCCTCTGGGACATGGCACTACACTGATGATCAGGCGCCACAACCCAGACATCACCGAAGTGCTTCGCAGTCTCTGCAAGAATCTCAATTCCTTTTGCTGAAATACCATCGTCATTTGTTACCAGGATCGTCATGTTTTGTCTCCTTCATTCCGGCCCTTCAGTCTTCCCCCACAAGATGCACCGTCACATACTCATGTCCGGTTGACGGCAGAAACTTCTCTATCACATCGCTTGTCTTCATCTTCAGACTTTATGTACATACACAGGGATGACAGCCAAGATACTCACCTTTAAGAACATCCTCGTCTATCAGCAGCTGTACCGCATGGTCCTTGTCATTCACAAGTCCCATGATGCTTACAGCACCGGGTTCTATGTCAAGATACTTCAGCATATCCTCAGTGTCTGCAAATGATAATCTTGCCGAATTGATCTATGATGACAGTTCCTTCGTCTTGAATTTTTTATCCCCCAGCATCATTAAGAGATAAAACTTTGTTTTCTGTCTGTTGCAGAGAAAGAGATAATAACTTCATTTTTCTTTCCTCAAATCCTTCCGGTATATCTTGATTTATCAGGTGATTTTTCTTATTATAGCACCGATTGGAGCGTATACTTACTGATATGAAGAATAATGACAAAACAAATGTAATGAGGGTTCTGGATCAGAAAAAGATATCCTATGAGAGCCACAGCTATAAACCGGATGCATCCATGAGCGGCGAAGAGATCGCAGCTCTCCTTAATGAGGATCCGGTAAGGGTATTCAAAACGCTTGTGACCCAGGGAAAAAGCGGACAGCACTATGTATTTGTGGTTCCGGTAGAAGCAGAACTCAATCTGAAAAAGGCTGCTGCCGCAGCAGGGGAAAAAGCTGTCAGCATGATAAAGCAAAAGGAACTTCTTCCCCTAACCGGTTATGTCCACGGAGGCTGTTCGCCCATAGGTATGAAAAAATCATTTCCGACTTTTGTCCATGAAACTGCGGTAAATCACGAAAAGATGTTTGTGAGTGCCGGCAAAGTCGGATACCAGATAGAATTGTCCCCCAAGGATCTGCTGGAGATAACCGGAAGTAAAACGGCAGACATAGTATAAATATCAGCTTTGCAAGTTAAGATCTTTCCACCGGAAAGCATACCTCTGTCACGTATTCATCCGGATTTGAGGTCATTGCCGGGCTCACATGATAAATACAGAACATAGGGGAATCGCTCATCTGGTCGTAACTTCCTTTAACTATGCAGCTTGCCACCTCTGTTTCCTTTGCCTGTTCGGCCAGCTCCTTCTGTCTGGCGATCAGAAAATCGTCAAGTTTATCCTTATCATCATAGATCTCTGCAGGCTTTAACAGCCCGATGTCATCGTAGTGGCGAAGCATTCTGATGCTTACTCTGGAAAGTTTTGAAAAATCTCCTATTTTTAGCATTTGTCTCCATGGATGTATGTTTTCCTGAGCTCACCACTACTCTAATGTCTACCATAATGCGAGAGTCAATACCTTTTTTATTTTATAAAATTAGTCGGCTGCCAGTTTTCCTTCCCGGGAAGGCCGTATTTTTCTTTACCGAGAGCTATGCTCTTCATGAGAAATGTCATATTTCTTGCCAGCACTCTCATCGTCTGCAGCCCTTCCAGATCCTCTTTTGCCTGTCCGGGTTCTCTTCCGTGTACGCTGTTCCAGTACTGGCTTGATGCTACAGGCATTCCGCAGATAGTAAAGTATTTATTCAGCTCATCATAGGTTGCCGAGCATCCTCCCCGTCTGGCAACCGCAATACTTGCACCGACTTTCATAGTCTTATCGAAATGTGTACTGTAAAACAGCCTGTCAAGGCAGGAGATTAGGGTTCCGTTTGCAGATGCATAATATACCGGGGATGCTACCACGAGTCCGTCGGCTTCCCTGAACTTTTCAGCTAACTCATTAACCGGATCATCGAAAACACATTTGCCATTCTCTGCACAGCTTCCGCAGGCAATACATCCTCTGATATCCGCATTGCCGACCCGGACAACATCTGTTTCGACATTCTCCGCTTCAAAGGTTTTAACCATCTCATTAACTGCTATGGTTGTATTGCCGTTCTCTCTTGGACTTCCGTTAATAATAAGAACCTTCATGTTTCTCCTCCTTTTGTATATAGTGTATTAAAGTTCCTGTCCGCATTTAGGGCAGAATTGGAAATCTTCATCGGTTGTATAACCGCAGTTTCTGCAGGTCTTATATGTCCTGAAACCTCCGCTGCCTCCACCGGAGACTCTGTACAGATCTTCTTCCCGGATTTCCACATTTTCTCCCCGGGCTATCCTCCTGCCGATTTCGGGATCAAGTTCATATACCGTATCACAGCAGGTTGTCCGGACATAATAGTGCTTATTCCACTTGAAACAGGGGATAAAAAAGAGTGACAGCACTGTATAGGTCATAAATACCTGATATCGGCCATATCTTCCGCATACACTGCAGAGGATGGACTGCAGGAAATCAAAGTCCTTCCTGCCCTCTGTTATACCCATAATGAAAAACATACGCTCTGTTCCTCTAATTACTGTAAATCTATGATTATAGTGACCGGACCGTCATTCACTGACTGAACCTTCATATCCGCGCCGAATTCCCCGGTCTCTACGTGAAAGCCTTTTTCCCGGCACTCCTTTATAACCAGTTCATACAGGGGAATTGCCTTATCCGGCCTTGCTGCATCACTGAAACCGGGTCTTCTGGAAGATACATCCGCATACAGGGTAAACTGGCTTACTATCAAAAGCTCAGCTCCGGCGTCTGACGGATTTATATTCATCTTCCCGTCAGAATCCTCAAATATCCTGAGCCCGCATATCCTGTCAGCAACCTTTTTGGCGGCCTCCTCGCTGTCGTCCTTATGGACGCCAAGAAGAACCAGAAAGCCCTTTCCTATGCTTCCGACCGTCTTTCCCTCGATGGTAACCGACGCTTCTGTTACCCTTGTCACAACTGCTCTCATTTTGCCTTTATCTCCTGTCTGTTTGCTGTATTATAGCACTTCTGATATCCTTTTCGGAATTATTTTAAGCAGATTTTCTCTCTCCCTTTCCTGTCCCTGGGAAAGGCAAGAAAAATCTGCCGGGGGTTACCCGGCAGATGTCATTTTTCTTAAAAAGATTGTACGATCATTTGATCCCTGTGATCATTCTGCACTTTCTTTCTCTGCAGCTTCAATTTCTTTCTTCACATCAGAAACCATAGCGGATACGATTATCAGGTTGAAGCCGGACTCTATGAAATAGAAGCCGATCAGAACTCCGATGGTAAAGGCGAGAACCACAGGGTGAGCCATTGAATAGACAGCGATGATGATCTCAAGGATACCGAGGATGATTCCGAGAGCCTTTCTGGCACCTCCGATAACCTCAGACTTTGCTCCGATAGAAGCTACCAGGGTAACTATTCCGTGTACCAGGAACCAGCCCGCTGCGAAGTAAAGCAGGGTAAAGTCTGTCATCAGTACTGCTCCGGGCATGCAGAAGCCTGCGATACCGAGGATCAGGCTGAGGATTGAAAAGGCGAAATCGACACCGAAGGTCTTCGTGCTTATTCCCCTTATCACACCGAAAATACCAAATACAAAGAAGAGAATCAGGATGTAGTAGCCTGCTCCCAGGAATGTGATGAGTGGTGTTGCCATAAGGGAAAATCCGCAGATGATCATTAATACACCAAGGATTATTGATAATACTGTCATTATTACTTCCTCCAATTTGATTTTTTGATTTGGATCCTTCGCTCAGGATGACATAATCATTCCTATATTAGTATAAAAGGGCAATTGTTTCAAGGTATTCCGTTACTTTTCGACGCGGATGTCTGTAAGGGCGACCTGGTCACCGGTGAGGGCGAGATAAACCTTTGGCGTTTCGCCTGTGAAGGTGCAGGTATTCTCTATTGCAATGCCGAAATTCTCCGACCTGACTATGATGCGGCCGCCTTTCCTTTCGGCAAAGATCTCGCTTTCAAAGCCCTCTTTATTTAGCTCTTCCCACCTGGTCCAGCCGGGGAACTCAGGGCCTCTCTTCATGACAAATCTGTTCTTGCAGGGACGATCGTCTCCGTCGTCTTCCCCGTTCAGTTTCAGCATCTGGTATTCCACATAGTTTTCACCTCCGACGCGGCCGTCATCCGATGAAAACAGCAGAATATAAGGACAGTGCCAGACAAGGTTTGCACCGGGAAGACTGGTGGTACGGAAGCTGATCTTCACCTTTCCTTCGATCTCTATGCCTTCGGTGGAATCCGAACGGGTCCTGTCTATCTGGATATTGGGTATGTCAGACTCCAGATGGTCTATGTAAGTCAGGCGGTCGGCGATCCTTGGAATATCTCCGAGTCCGACAGTATCCCCAAGGGTCTCAACCGTGATATCCGTTAACAGACAGTGTTCTCCCGTGATGCCTATATAGGACGCATATGAAATGCTGGGAAGTGCTATTATGACCTCCTTGGCATATCCCTTTCCCTTCATGATGAGCTTCACATGATCTTCGAAGCGTCCTGCAATTATCTCATAGGATGAAGAAAGGGGATCCGTATTCTCTGTCTCCTCTTCCTTCATCTTTATGGCTGCAGTAGAAACACTGTATTTATCAAACCATATCTCACCGTATTCCAGGTAATGGTATGCCTCTATTGACTTCTCATCCAGATGGACCCTTCTGTCATAGGAATCAAAGAGAACAATGGAAGGCGCGCTGAATTCTCCCTCGTTAGCGGAAGTATCCTCATAGTTAAAGCTTATTCTCTTCATTATGGTTTCCACGGGGATACCGCAGGAAACCTCCTCCCTGTACTCATTACAGGATATGGTCTTTTCTATCTCCTGTTCGTTCTCCGCCGGATTCTCCTTGGTCTCGGTATCCATGATCTTTACCATGAGCTCGGCAAATACGGGATCAAAGGTTTCGCCTCCGCCCTTGATAAAGGACTCTCTCGCCACGAATTTCGGACGGGCATCCCGATACCTTTTCTTTGTGGTCATTGTCACATAGGCATCAGCCACCGCAATGATCCTTGCGATCTCGGGTATCTCCTCACCCTTCAGGCCTTCTGGGTAACCGCTTCCGTCGTATCTCTCATGGCTGTAATGCGCGCCCTGGGCAAGGTACGGATACTCCGTGATGCTGGAAAGGATCTCCTCGCCTATGACAGGCTTCTGGCGCATGGCCTCGTAGTCCCATTTCTGGGGATCCTTTTCGTTCTTTATAACCTTGTCCGGAATGCCTATCATTCCCACATCATGCAGCAGTGCCGCATAGTACACCCTTTCTGCATACGCTTCATCCTTACCGGCCAGCTCCGCAACCTTCCTCGCGTATTCCGCGATCCTGATGGAATTTCCCTTTGTGAAATCATCCTTCTTTTCAACAGCGGAAACAAAGGCTCTGGCAGTCTGGTCAAAGAGCCTGTGCAGACGGTCTTTCTCTATCTGTATCTTTTTCACCGCTCTTCTCTGTCTGCGTTCCACCGTATTATTGAGACCGATAAGCGTATATACGATAACACTTACGATAAGAAGGGCTGCGATGGTATCAAAATAATTCCCGCCCTTTGAATATGTGGTAACCAGCTCCGGATGAAGGTAGCCGACAGTCCAGATTATGATGGTAACGACAGCATTCAGTATCAGCATCACTATCTTGAATCTGCCTTCAAGTATCATGGAAATGTAAACAGTACCGAGAAGCAGCCATACGGGAGTGCCGCCTTCGGCTCCTCCGTTTGTGAAAAACATCCCGGGCAGGAAGATAAATATAAGGATCAGGGAAATAACTATCTTCGCCTGTTTGATCCTGTGGGTACGGGTCGAAAAGATGACCAGGACAGAGAAAAATACCGCTCCCAGTATCGTTGCGATGGTAGCGCTTAAGGGTTCCTGCATGATCAGGCCGCAGGGCACCGCTACGAAGAGGGCGATAAGTACCGTTATGGAAAACAGCATAAACGCCTTGTTCCTGGTATTGACTGATGTGTCACTCAGGTACTCGTAGAGTTTGCTGCTGTATTTCTTTTTCTGCTGGTGAGGCTTGTTGTTGTCGTTCATTATTTCCTCTATTTATGCAGTATGAAAAACTCCTGAAGCTTTTCGATCAGCTCATCCTTCTCTATCCCTTTAAGGAAGTAGCCTTCCGGCTTCAGCGCTACGACCGCCATGACGCTCTGCTTATCTCCCTTTCCGGTAAGGAACATGACGGGGATCGACCTGGTTTCCGGGTCGCTGCGCAGCATTTCCAGCACCTGGGGGCCGCTGGTAACCGGCATTTCGTGATCTAAAAGTATGAGATCCACCTTGTTTTTCCCAAGCCACTTGATGGCCTGGAGACCGGAGTTCGCCATGGATACCTTGAAGGTGCCCTTCAGCCACTCCCTTACCATGGTGAGATACTGGGGATCATCATCAACCACCAGAATGCTTTTTCTGAATTCTCCCTCCGCCGCTTTATTCAGATACTCGGTTGCCGTCAGCGCAAATTCCGTATTATCGACAGGGCGTGAAAAGGTCCTGTATACCAGATCGCCGGGCACGTGATCCAGAACCTGCTTGATATCCTGCTGTTCCCCGACAATGATCATCTGCAGATCCTTTTCTTTCATGATATCTATCAGAAAGTGGAGGACAGGCTCCTTCGGCTCCTCTCCCGCATCCATGAAAAGAGTGATAAGCGATACTTCGTTTATATGTTTATTGATCTCATCCACGGTCCAGCGGACAAAGCAGCAGTCAGCACCGACGTCCTGAACCTTTTTAACGAGCACCCGCAATATAAAAGATTCCTTTTCCCCGATAAAGATCATTCTGTTCGCAGACATTCAATATCCTCCATCTTATCTGATCAACCCGACAAAGTTTCGGAAATAAGTGCTTCCATTCCGTCCCAGTTAAATAATCTGAGCATTCCTTCAAGCTCCTTCACCCTGCGCTCATCCTCCTCCGGAAGGGCATATTCCTTCAGCTGTGAAAGGATCATCTCCACGGAATCATAATCCATCTGAGGTATCACATCGGCAAGTGCCGAGTATGCGTCCTTAAGCTCGGCTTCCGGGATCATTTCTTTATCATTGCTGTCAGCCGCATCGCGAAGCCCCTTCAGCTTATCCTTGAAGTCCAGATACTCCGAAAGAAGACGGGCTGCGTTTTCATTGATGAAACCTCTGTCCTCTTTGTTTCCTGCGTCTTCAAGATCCGCTGCCAGCTGGGCAAGCTCCATGGCACCTATGATCTTTGCAGAGCTCTTCAGTGAATGTACCTTTATCGTATACAGGCGTATGTTGTCGCTGTCGTATGCGTCTCTTAAAACCTTTGCGTTGCCGTCAATGGTATCCAGGAACAGATTGAGACCGAAGATGAAATTCGTGATACCGCCTGAATTCTTGATACCCTCGGATACGGTGACCCCTTCTGTTTCATAGATCCACTGCAGGTTTTCGGGTATTTCCTTCAGATCCTCGACAACCGCTTCTTCCGTCGGTTTTTCCATCTTCTCTTCGGGAAGATGCTTCATTATCGTCTTTTCCAGAGTCCGGCTGTCGATAGGTTTCGCAAGATAACCGTTAAAGCCCTTTGATTTGTAGAATTCTTCTCCCGCTGCTGAATTGGCCGTAAGGGCGTAGACCGGCAGATCCGGATAGTCCTTACGGATCTCCGCCACTGTCTCCACGCCATCCATTCCGGGCATCATATGATCCAGAAGGACGATATCAAAGCGTGTATCCTTGATCATCTCGAGACACTCTTCCCCGCTGGCTGCGGTGGAAACGAATACCTTCGTGCCCTTCAGGAGTCCCTTTATTACAGTCAGGTTCATCGGATTGTCATCAACCACGAGCACATCGGCGTCAGGCGCAATAAACTGCGGTACATAAGGTCCGTTTGCCAGACTGTCGTCACGCTCCTTGAATACTCCGAGAGGAGTTTTGTCTGTTATCCTCTGTTTCAGAGTAAAGATAAATTCCGAACCCTTGCCGTATTCGCTTTCGCAGACAAGAGAGCCTCCCAGCAGTTCCGCGAATCTCCGGGAAATATCCAGACCCAGTCCGGTACCCTGTATCCCGCTGTTCTTCTGCTCGTCAAGCCGCTCATAGGCCATAAAGAGCTTATCCATATCCTCTTTCTTTACGCCTATTCCCGTATCCTTGACAGAGAACTTCAGCCTGCACTCGTTGTCTTCCCTTTCCACCATGTCAACGCTGAGAGCCAGTCCGCCGGCATCCGTATATTTCACGGCGTTTGTAAGGAGGTTCAGGACGATCTGCTTTATCTTTCCCTGATCTCCGTATAAACGTTTCGGCAGCACCTCATCGATCACCACGTCAAAGGTAAGTTCCTTTTCCGTACTCCGGGTCCTTATCATGGATACTATGGATCTCAGCATCTCGGTAGTGTCATAGTCCTGCTCGACGAGGTGCATCTTTCCGGACTCGATCTTTGACATATCTAACAGGTCATTGATGAGGGAGAGCAGGGACTCGGATGCATTCCTGATATCAAAGGCGTAATTCATCATGGACATGAAATATGCTTTCGGAACGCCTGTCGGATCCTCTCTCATGACCATTTCATTCATACCCATTATCGTATTTATGGGCGTCCTGATCTCATGGGACATATTGGCAAGGAATCTTGACTTGGCCGTATTGGCGCTCTCCGCCTCTTCCTTTGCCCTCTTTATTTCGGAATACTGCCCACGAATAACGGTGCTCTTCAGTACCTGCCAAACCACAAAGCCCGATAAGAAAGCTACCAGCAGGAACATGATCACACGGATCAGCGGCATTTCCGAGATCCTGGCTTCCTTATAGATGGGGAATTCTTCATCCAGAAGCTCATTCTTTCCCTCGGGATCCATAATGCGGATATGAAGTGTATAGTCTCCGTAGGGGAGATTCGTGTACTCCAGCTCCTGAAGGCTGCTCCTCTTCATCGAAAGTCCTTCGTTCTCACTTCCCTCCATATATACCTGCACTTCGGGATTCAGCAGGGAATAATCAAGTACCGCCGCAGTGATCCTTATCCTGCCTTTTGACGGAGGGATGGTATATCTGCCGTCCTGATCCGGCAGGATCTCCTCATCATCACAGTATATAGAGCTGACCGCTGCCTTTATCGGTATCGTGATCTTTCTGAAACCGTCCATATTAACCCTGCAGATACCGCTTCTACCGGGGATATATAGATATCCTTTATTATCCAGCTCGCTGTACCCCTGAGCCGTGGGAACGCTGGTAAGTCCGTTGTCCATCGTGTACAGTCTGTAATTCTGCACCCGGTCATTCAGCATATTATCAACGTTTTCGATATAGATACCGTAGGATGATGTGATCCACATATTATCATTATTATCGAAATACAGGTCGTAATTATTGTTATACGGAAAAGTTGAAATATGCTTAATGACGCCGCCCTTCATATACTCTATGGAGTTTGACGTAACGATCCAGTAAAGACCTCTTTCATCGTCCTTTTTGATACGAAGGACCACATCACTGGTAAGTCCGTCGTCCCTTCCGATCTTCTTTACCCCGGATCCTTTTATCACATATATCCCGTCGCCGTCTGAGCCGGCGAGAATGCTGCCGTCATCTCCTCCTTCGACAGAGAGGATGGTTCTGTTTTCTATTCCTTCCGCTTCTCCGTAAGTATTTGTGACCTTACCATCTTTAATAACGGCGACTCCCACATTGGTTCCCACCAGAGTTCGTCCGTCAGCAAGGGCGCTGATACACCGGATCTCATTGTCCGGCATGCCATTTTCAGTCGTATAGGCGGTGATCTCTCCGTCCTTAGACACATTTAATATACCGAGCCCGTTTGAATAAACACCTACCCAGAGATCGTCATTCACGCCCCTTTTAATGCAGCGCACCCTGGCATCCCCGACATATTTCGTAAGTTCATTTTCAATAGAAGCATTATTCCTGTCCAGGATCCGGAGTCCGCTGTCCGTCCCCACATAAAGCTCACCCTTATAAAGACATACCGCGTTCGTTACTTCCTCCGGAAGTCCGGCACTGCGTGACAGATCGACAAAATTGTTGGTGACGATCTTCATCACTCCCTGTGTGGATGAAGCAAACCACATATTCCCCTGATAGTCAGAGGTCATCATTTCGATCCCGCTCTCCATCGGGAGATTCTCAAGTATGTGAACCTTTTTATCCTCATCCAGATAGCCCACTGTGCTGATGGATGCAAGCCATATCCTGCCGCAGTCATAGCTTATCCAGTGGACACCCGTAAGGGGAGCTGTGGATATCTTCTCCATGGCAGAAGCCGGATCTCCCAGCCTTCCGTGGTACATCACATCCGTCTCGGTACCTATGTACAGCTTTCCCGGTTCCCCGGGATCGGTATGGATCGTGGATATCTTTTCTACTCCCAGTTCTTCGGAGCTGTAAACATGGCTGACAGCCTGCTTCTCGATAAGGAAGATATGACCGTTTTTCGTCTGGCCGTATATCCTGCCCTCGGCGTCGCTGTCCAGCTTTAATACTCTTTCCTCATTGAGTCTCTCATCATCTATGACATTGACATTCAGATCCTGGTCAACATAGCAGACTCCCGCAGTGGTTCCGATAAATACATTCCCATCTGCATCTTCCGCAAAGACCCTGATGGAGGATGAGGGAAGTCCCTCTTTATATGTCAGATGTGTTTGTTTACCGCCGTCAATGACCACTACGCCATTGTCATTGGTTCCTACATAGATCCTGCCCCTGCTGTCTTCGAAAAGTCCCCTGCCGCTGGTAAGGCCGGAAGAAGTATCCATTCTGGTAAAGGTATTTCCGTCATAACGGATGATGCCGCTGTAACCGCCAAGCCAGATATATCCGTCAGAGGAGCACATGACGAAATTCGCATCGGATGTGGGCAGGCCGCTGGATGCATCATAGATCTCAGTAGTATATCCCGAGTCCGGGATCTGGCCTGTGGCCGCATATCCGCCCCCGAAGGATGCGTCTTCAACGGAAGGCACCGGCTCATATATCGGAATAAGGGTTTCCTCCGCCATAAGCGGCACGGCCATAATAAGAGACAGGGCAAGGACCAGCGCCGGAAGGGCTGTAATATATGCAATTTTTTTATTCTTTATCTGCATAAAAGCCTCTCCCTACATTTCCCTGTTATACTTTCTGAGCACAACCTTTACTTCAGGCAGTGCTTCCATGAACACTTCCACACATTTCGGATCAAACTGGGTACCCTTGCCCTCTTCAAGAATGGCCAGGGACTTCTCAAGAGAAAAGGCGGGCTTATATACCCGGGGTGAAGTCAGCGCATCAAAAACATCCGCCACGGCCATTATCCTGGCGGAGAGAGGAATAACCTCACCGTGTATTCCCTCCGGGTATCCTTTGCCGTCCCATCTCTCATGATGGTAAGCCGCCATATTCCTGGCTTCTTTAAGGTAGTTATCTCCCTTAACCTTATTAATGGCGTTATCCATGATCTGCTTGCCTGCGGTGGTATGTGTCTTCATGATCTCGAATTCCTCGGGATCCAGCTTGCCCGGTTTATTTAAGACTTCATCCGGGATATTTATCTTTCCTACATCATGAAGTGGCGCCGAACGCACAATGTCCGACATGAATTTCGGGGTGATCTTTTCCGAATAGTAACCCTTACGTTTTAAGCCCTCCACTATGATCTTTACATAGGCTGCCGTCTTCTGGACATGGGCTCCCGTGTCGGAATCGCGGCTCTCGACCAGATCCGCCATCGTGAGGATCAGACCGTCCTGCATCTTCGCTGTGGACTCCGACAGCCTCCGGATACTTCGCATCTGTTCAGCCTGGTTTCTGGTCATGCTCTTGGCAGAGAGGTAGAGATTTTCTATCTCATCTCCCGTATGAATGCCGTACTTTCTGAACATTTTCACATCCTCGTCCATGTCTTCCTGGGTATCGGAAGTCTTGGCGAGTTTATCCATGCCCCTTGCTATGGAGTTTATCGGGTAAATAATATGGTAATCCGTAAGCCAGATGGTAAAAGTACATAACAGGATAAAGAATCCCAGGAAAATGGATATCATTTCCGTAAGGAAGCTGCGTCCGTAAGCATCCAGCTTTTCCATATCCACATCTGCTATGGCGTAGCAGACACATTTACCGTTGGTATTGATAACCGGTTTCAGCGCGGTAAGAAGGTAGCCGTCCTGACCGTTGGATATGATGGGATCCACGCTCTCTCCCGCGAGGAGCTGGGGAATATAGGGAACAAAGCCGGGATCAAAGGGTCTCAGGCTTCCGATGGCTTCGGCAGGGGTTTCTGCGGTATCCAGATCAAAGACCACCCGGAATCCGTCCTGCTCCACTTTATAGACATATAGATATGATATTTCCGAAGAACTGTACAGGATCTGCCTCAGGCGTTCCTTTGTATCCTTGTAGGCCTGCATACTTTCGCCGTACTCAATGTATGAATCCACATAATCTCCGTTGATCGCGCCCGCTGCCAGATTTGCGGTTCCCTGGGCAAGTTTGGAGTGTTCATTTACCGTCATCCTTCTGAATACCTGCACGCTTAGTACAGAGCATACAAGAGCTACGGAGGTAAGGGCAATGACCAGCACCAGAAGTGTCTTTATCCTGAGGGAAGCAACCCGAACGGCAGAATGTTCTTTTACATGGTACTCATCATGAGCTCCGGGATCCTGCATCCACATATTAAAGGTGAAGACCCCGTAATATCTTTCGGGAACGAAATGAAGCAGGGTAAGCGCTATCAGAACCGTTATGGCTTTGTCGGGAAGATCAATGAGAAGATTTGAAAGAAGATGTGCTATCTCACGGCTGAAAAGCCCCGTTCCGTAGATTATCCCTGTTAAAGATCCGCTTTCGAAGGAAATCCCCTCCATAAACCAGGGGATGAGGGCTCCCAGTCCACCGCTTATCAGGGTAAATATGAGCACCATACCTATAATGCCCCGGATCTTCTTATGCCATCCCCTGCCGGCAAAAAAAGCCGCACATACGGCAATCGTGACATTTATAACGCCATAGTACAGAGAAGCGGGATTCATAACAGCCTTTATTACGTTGGTAACACAGCCGACAATTACTCCCGGCAGTGCACCGCCCAGGATCGAAACCATGACTGTACCGACCGTATCGAGATAAATTGGCAGCTTAAGAGCGGTGACAACAGCGCTTAATATCATATTAACCGCTATTCCCGCCGTGCACAGCAAAAGAGCCGCCAGATTTGATCTTCTGAAATCAGGTTTCATGCGCTTACTATAACACGAGTAACCTTATTTTTCTACAGTATTTCGGGTATTTCGGGGTATAATAGTTTGAGTTCCGCTGATCTCTTCTTTATCATTTTGTCAATCTTGAACCCGTCAAGGATAGGATAATTGAATACCGTATTCTCTTTAAGCGTAATCCCATAGATAGCCACCGGACTGATGCAGGGATATTGCAGCACACGGAACATCTATCACGAGATACAGCCCCGGGATATTCTGTACTATGAAAGCTATGATCCAGGGAATGATGAATACATCCAGCCTGAGGAACAGTGGCTGCTTTCTCTCAGTATTATGATAGTGCACGATCCTGTAAGCAGCCAGGTAGCCATGAGATTGGACTACAAAAGTATCATTACAAAGCACTACTTGCTTCATCTATCCGGTAAGGATATAGCGGATCAGATTGGAGCAAGCAAATCTGGTGTCAACGGATTCCTTAAGGCTTTTGAACAGGCAAAGG
>JAIKXV010000033.1 GCA_024683935.1 Lachnospiraceae bacterium
TTCCAGCTCTGTTTCGGAGCGACCATATAGCCAATGCACAGGGCAGTGATCTCCGGGAAGATGATCTCTTTCTCCTGCAGAAGCTCGGCGCTTAAGGTCATAAGTCCCACAAGCAGCAAAGTGGAGATCCAGGGAAGCAATTGTCTGAACATAAGAAATCGGTCCTTTCTGTAAGCAATACCAAAGTATTTTACGATAGATAATTGGAAATTGGAAGTCGAGGATAAAGCACCCGGAGGGGGTGAAGGTGATCAATATGTGAATCGCAATCAGAGAGATAGAAAATATGAGGCCGGCGTTCATCAATCAGGAAATATAGCTACACATTTTGCGTACTACATCAAAAAGTATCTGCTATAATAAAACAGAACTGAAACAGGAACTGGATGAGCTTGTATCAGAGCTTAAGAGGCTGCGTGATATAGAAAAAAGAAAACCAGACAGCCTTACTCGCTGAAGTCGCCAAGAGTAAGTGGAGCTTTGAACAGATTATGGAGTTTGTACAGTGCAATCCTTCAGACAGAGATGAGGAGTGAAAGAAATCCTACACGATTCAGTCATTCAACTGGCGTGAGTAGGTTTTTTTTGTAAGTACAGAAAAATGCAGCCACATTACCGAGACTTTATTCGGAAATATATGAAGAAGGAAATCAATATTAAATTGACATCTTTCCGAATAATACCTATACTGTAGGAAATGTTAGATGCAAAGGGGAAGTTAGCATGAAATCCTGCAAGGAAATGTCTGTGATATGGGGAATATCAGAGCGAAGGGTAACGGAATTCTGCAAGGAAGGTATGATTCCCGGGGCTGTTAAGGTTGGGAAGAAATGGCAGATACCGGATGAAGCTAAGCGCCCTGCCGACAAGCGTATAGTTACAGGACGATATATCAAGTCGGGAGCAGAGAAGGAGAAAAAACCTCTTCCGGTAGGAATATCGGATTATATTCGTGCACAGTCAGAATACTATTATGTGGACAAAACTCTTCTGATCAGAGAGTTTCTGGATCGTAAAGCTTTTGTATCTTTGTTTACAAGACCGAGACGTTTCGGAAAGACATTAAATATGGATATGCTTCGTGTTTTCTTTGAAATATCCAGTGAAGATACGAGCAGGTATTTTACGGACAAAGCGATTTGGAAGTGCGGGGATGAGTATAGAAAACATCAGGGAAAGTACCCCGTGATATTTCTGACTTTTAAAGATGTTAAATATGAGTCCTGGGAAGCTACGTTTACAAAGATCGCAGGGTTGTTACAGGAGGAGTACGGAAGACATTCCGAGCTTAAAAACAGTGATAAACTGGAAAAGTTTGAGAAAGACTATTTTGAAAAGGTTTTAAGCGGACAGGTGGATGAAGTAGAACTTTCGGCTTCTCTTCAAAAGCTGTCCAAAATGCTTGCAGCTCATTACGGTAAATCCCCGATCATCATTATTGACGAGTATGATACTCCGATCCAGGAAGGATATTCGAAAGAATTCTATGATGAGATCATCAGATTTATGAGGAATTTTTTTTCCGGAGCATTCAAGGATAACAGTAATTTGTCATATGGTTTCCTGACCGGAATTTTAAGAATAGCGCAGGAGAGCATTTTCAGCGGCCTGAACAATCTTACGGTTAATTCGGTGATGGATGAGGAGTACGATAGTTTCTTTGGCTTCACTGAATCCGAAGTAGGAGAAATGCTTGCTTATTACGGAGCATCCGATAAGGAGGAGGAACTTCGGAGCTGGTATGATGGATATTACTTCGGAAACAAGGAGATTTATAATCCTTGGTCAGTGATCAATTATTTGTCAAGAGGATGTCTGCCACAGGCATATTGGGTGAATACCGGAAAGAACGAGGTACTGGAAAAAGTACTTAAGGCCGCAACGGATGATATCACTGAGAAGCTGTATTCCCTTCTTCAGGGAGAGCGTGTCATTGCGAGGATCGATCAGAATGTAGTATACCGATCGCTGACAGAGGATCCTGCAAATATTTACAGTCTGCTTCTGGTGGCCGGATATCTGAAGACTCCGAAAAAGGAACTTCAGGGTGATGGAGCGTGGCTGTGCGAGGTTTCGATACCGAACCGAGAGATAGCAGCAGTATATAAGAGTGAGACCCTATCGCATCTGATGCAGATCGGTGCAATGGGAAGGGCTACAGCCAATAAGATTGCTGAGAGTCTTTTTGCACAGGATACAAAGAAATTACAGGATGGAATAGGAGAATACTTAAAGAGGAGTATCAGCTTCTACGATGCCGGAGCGGAAGCGTTTTATCATGGATTGGTTCTTGGGCTTATAGCTTTGATGGATGATCAGTATCGGATCAGGTCTAACAGAGAGTCCGGCGACGGACGATATGATATCAGCATGTTTCCGAGGAATAGAAAATATCCGGGGATGATCATGGAACTGAAATGGGATAAAAATCTGAGCGATGAGGAACTGGATGCTTTATCATCAGAGGCTCTTGATCAGATAAACGAAAAAGGGTATGACACCGAAATGTTTGGGGATGGTGTAACGGATATCATTAAATTCGGGATAGAATTCTCCGGAAAAAAGGTGAAGATCAGAACGGAATAAAACAATGTGTATGCGGTCGGCGTTCATCAATCAGGAAATATAGCTACACATTTTGCCCACTACATCCTAATATTATCTGATATAATAAAACATAACCTGTAAGTATCTGTCAATTTAAGGGGGTATTTTATGAAAACAAAACTTCTGGCGATGATGGTGGGACTGACTGTACTGTTAACTGCCTGTGGACAGAGCGTTTCCATTGATCAGACAGGTGGTGCGGCAAAAGAAGAAACAGCAGCGGCCGGGGCTTCCGAACAGGCAGCGCCTGCAGAGACAACGGTAACAGAGGGGACTGCAGAAGAAGCGTCAGTAACGGCTGGAACTGCGGAAGAAGCTGCGGTAACAGATGGGACCGCGGAAGAAGTGACAGCAGCGACCGGGGCTGCGGAAGAAGCTACGGTAACAGACGGGGCTGCAGAAGCAATCGGCCAAAAAACCTGGCCCGGTAACATCGTCGAACACGAGAATTTCCGTGACCTGGGCAACTATGTGATCGAAATGCCGGATTACACAGACCCTGCTGTGGAGGCAAAGGGCATAGCTGAAATCAACAGGAAATTTGAATTGGGGCAGATTTCCCTCGGGGGCTGCAGCTGCATGATGACCACCAACAGTAAGGGAGAGGTCATTGCCGGCCGCAACATGGATATTGAAATATCCCAGTATCCGGCCTATCTTTTCCGGACCACCTACAGTAAATACAAAACCATCGGGATCTCCTATCTGCCCGGCCAGTATATTCCCTACGAAGAATTGCAAAAAGCGGAAAAGATAGATGATGCATGGTAT
>JAIKXV010000052.1 GCA_024683935.1 Lachnospiraceae bacterium
GGATCCTTTTACCAGATAAGGGCCGGTAACGCCGGATATGTGTGGAAGGATTTTAAGGATAAGATAAGAAACGTATTTTACAGGCTTAACACCTGATAAGTTAAGAAATAAAGTTCAATCAAGGAGGAATCATTTATGGCAGACAAAAAGACTTATCTGTGGACGGATAAAAAGAGGACCATTTTCGGTCTGCCCCTTTCGTTTACCACCTATTCATTTGATAAAGAAAGGTTTTATCTGAAAAGGGGCTTCCTGACCATCAGAAGGGATGAGGTCAGGCTTTACAGGGTAATGGATCTCTCATTCCGCCAGACCCTGGGACAGAGGATATTCGGGGTAGGCAGCATTATTTGCGAGAGCGCCGACAAGACGATGAAGAATTTCGAGATAAAAAATATCAAGAATGCCGAAAACGTTATGGAGCAGCTCTCCAAGCTTGTGGAGGAAGAGCGTGAGAGGAAGAGGGTTTCCAGCCGCGAATATCTCCATGATGACGAGGATGATGACGACGCAGTATGATGCCTGTATAACGCAAAATAACCGGGGGAAAAATAAAATTTACAATAGCCTGGTTATATGATAAACTGAAAAATGCGCTGCAAAGCGTGTTGTTTTGATGTTTCATATGCTGGCCCATCCGGGAGCAGCATTGAAATATACTGTAAACTTATATTTTGGTAGGAGGATTACAAATGGCAAGATTCAAAAAGACCATGGATGGTAATGAAGCTGCGGCTCATGCTTCGTATATCTTTACGGACTGCGCGGCTATCTATCCCATCACGCCTTCTTCACCGATGGCAGAGCACACCGATGAATGGGCAACAGCAGGAAGAAAGAATATCTTCGGTAATACGGTACAGATCGTTGAACTGGAGTCGGAGGGAGGAGCTTCAGGTGCCGTACACGGTTCCCTTGTAGCAGGTGCACTTACATCCACCTATACAGCTTCCCAGGGACTTCTGCTCATGATCCCCAATCTGTATAAGATCGCAGGTGAGAGGCTTCCCGGCGTTATCAATGTTTCAGCACGCTGCGTAGCAACCCACGCACTTAACATCTTCGGCGATCACTCAGACGTTTACGCATGCCGCCAGACAGGCTGCGCAATGCTCTGTGCATCATCCGTACAGGAAGTTATGGACCTTACTCCCGTATCTTATCTTTCAGCGATAAAGGGATCCATTCCTTTCATTAACTTCTTTGACGGTTTCCGTACATCTCATGAGATACAGAAGATCGACTGCTGGTCAAATGAGGACTTCGAAGACATCATCGACTATGATGCGATCGACAAGTTCCGTGCCAATGCACTGAATCCCAATCATCCCTGTGAAAAGGGTTCCGCGCAGAATCCGGACCTCTTCTTCCAGACAAGGGAGAGCTGCAACACCGCTTACAACGATCTTCCTGCCATTGTTCAGGATTATATGGACAAGATCAATAAGAAGATCGGTACAGATTACAAGCTCTTCAATTACTATGGCGCAAAGGATGCAACCCACGTTATCGTAGCAATGGGTTCCGTAAACGACACCATCGAAGAGACCATCGACTATCTGGCACAGAAGGGCGAGAAGGTCGGCCTTATCAAGGTTCGTCTCTACAGGCCTTTCGTAACAGAAGAGTTCATCAAGGCTATACCTGACAGCGTAAAGACTATCTCCGTACGTGACCGTACAAAGGAGCCCGGGTCCATCGCAGAGCCTCTGGCACAGGATGTCATGACTGCTGTACGCGGAACCAAGTTCGCTGATGTTGAGATCCTTCGCGGACGTTACGGCTTAGGTTCAAAGGATACTACTCCCAGTGAGATCGTTGCCGTATACCACAACACAGAGAAGAAGGAATTCACCTTAAGCATCACTGATGATGTTACCAACCTTTCTCTGGATTCCGGTGAAGCTCTTGTTACCACTCCCGAAGGCACAGTTTGCTGTAAGTTCTGGGGTCTCGGAGCAGACGGAACAGTCGGCGCCAACAAGAACTCCATCAAGATCATCGGTGACAATACCGATAAGTATGTTCAGGCATACTTTGATTATGATTCAAAGAAGTCCGGCGGTATCACCATGTCTCACCTGAGATTCGGTGACAAGCCCATCAAATCCACCTACCTTATCCATAAGGCTGACTTCGTAGCCTGCCACAACGCAGCTTACGTAAGGAAGTACAACATGGTTCAGGAGCTCCGTGACGGAGGAACTTTCCTTCTTAACTGCCCCTGGACAGGATCTGAGCTGGATGAGCACCTTCCCGGACAGGTTAAGGCTTACATCGCCAAGCACAATATCAAGTTCTACACCATCGACGGCGTGAAGCTCGGTATCGAGTCCGGCATGGGACCCACACGTATCAATACCATCCTTCAGTCCGCATTCTTCAAGCTCACGGGCATCATCCCCGAGGCAGAGGCCATCGAGCACATGAAGGCTGCTGCAAAGAAGACCTACGGCTTAAAGGGTGACGATGTGGTTCAGAAGAACTGGAACGCTATCGACCTCGGAGCTACAGGCGTTGTTGAAGTTACCGTTCCCGATTCATGGAAGGACGGCAATGACGAGGGTCTTGATTATCCTAAGGCAACCAAGGGCACAAAGGATGTTATCGACTTCGTAAACGACGTTCAGATAAAGGTAAGCGCTCAGGAAGGAAATTCCATCCCTGTATCCATCGTTCAGAGATACACCGACGGTTCCACACCTTCAGGTACCGCTGCATACGAGAAGAGAGGCGTTTCCGTAGCTGTTCCCGTATGGAATGCAGACAACTGTATCCAGTGTGAGTTCTGCTCATATGTATGTCCTCACGCAGCTATCCGTCCCGTTGCCATGACAGAGGATGAGGCTGCCAAGGCTCCCAAGGATATGAAGATCAAGGATCTTACCGGAATGCCCGGCTACAAGTTCTCCATCGTTGTATCCGATATGGACTGCCTGGGTTGCGGATCCTGCGCAAATGTATGTCCCGGCATGAAGGGCAACAAGGCTCTTGAGATGAAGACCCTTGACGACGCTCTGAAGGCTGAGCAGGTTTACTTCGACTATGCTGTTGAATTACCTGAGAAGCAGGAAGTAATAGATAAGTTCAAGATCGACTCCGTAAAGGGTTCACAGTTCAAGCAGCCCCTCCTTGAGTTCTCAGGCGCTTGCGCAGGCTGCGGTGAGACACCTTACGCTAAGCTCATCACCCAGCTCTTCGGAGACAGGATGTATATCTCAAATGCAACCGGATGTTCTTCAATCTGGGGTAACTCTTCACCGTCCACTCCTTATACTGTTAATAAGGAAGGTCACGGTCCCGCATGGGATAACTCCTTATTCGAGGATAACGCAGAGTTCGGTTACGGCATGCACCTCGGACAGAAGACTCTCCGTGCTAACCTGAAGGCTCAGGCTGTAGCACTTGCAGAGAAGGATTCTTCCGTAAAGGCTGCTGTTGACAAGTGGATCGAGACCTTTGATTCCACAGCCCTCAACACAGACGCTACAAACGAACTGGTTAAGGTTCTCGAGGGCAACAGCGCTCCCGAAGCTAAGGAACTGGTTAAGAACAAGGACTTCCTCGCTAAGAAGTCACAGTGGATCTTCGGTGGTGACGGATGGGCATACGATATAGGATTCGGCGGACTGGATCACGTTCTCGCATCCGGTGAAGATGTAAACGTATTCGTATTCAATACCGAGGTTTACTCCAATACAGGCGGACAGTCATCCAAGGCTACACCTACCGGTGCTGTTGCACAGTTCGCAGCAGGCGGTAAGGAGATCAAGCAGAAGGATCTTGCAGGCATCGCAATGAGCTATGGCTATGTATATGTAGCACAGGTTTCCATGGGTGCCAACATGAACCAGCTTGTAAAGGCTCTTGCAGAGGCTGAAGCTTACAACGGACCTTCACTCATCATAGGTTATGCTCCCTGCATCAACCACAGGATCAGGGTCGGCATGGGCAAGGCTATGGACGAAGAGAAGAAGGCTGTTGACGCAGGATACTGGAACCTCTTCAGGTTCAACCCTGCAGCAGAGAAGAAGT
The DNA here is from genome assembly GCA_024683935.1 of Lachnospiraceae bacterium. The sequence goes on from JAIKXV010000052.1 coordinate 4,036, forward strand.
TCACCCTCGACTCCAAGGCTGCAACCATTCCTTATCAGGACTTCCTTGACGGAGAGGCACGTTACACCGCTCTTAAGAAGGTTAATGCGGAGAAGGCCGACAGGCTCTTCAAGGCTGCTGCCGAGAACGCAGAGAAGCGCTTCGCACACCTCCAGGGACTGGTTGATCTCTACAGCAAATAAATAAAATTTTTCGGATTGGCCTGTACTGTGAAAAGTACAGGTTAATCCGTATAATAAGAAAAAAATATATCGGCATAAATTGTTATTTTTATAATAAAGTGCTATAATGCAGAAGATGATCATAATCGGAGTAAAAAATCACGTATGATCACTCTGTATGAAAGATATGAAAGGAGATTTTTTAGTTATGATGAATCCGTTTAGGAACAGGAAGTTCAGCAAAGCAATGACCGGGGTTATTGTTGCTGCTATGACTGCCAATATGCCTATCGCATATGTAGGAACAGTAGCAACCTTCGCAAAGTCTGCTGAGGAGCGTCTTGAGGACGCTGAGGAAGCTCTGGACAAGGCCAAGGAGAAGGCTGAAGAGGCTCGTAAGAAGGCTCAGGAAGCAGCTGACAAGAAGGCTAAGAAGGCTGCCGATGACGCAAAGGACGCTGCTAAGAAGGCAGCTGAGGATGCAAAGGATGCCCGCGATGCAGCTGCAAAGGCTCGTAAGAAGGCTAAGGAAGCTGCTGACGACAAGGCTAAGGCTGAGGCAAAGAAGGCTGCTGATGCTGCTGACGATGTAGCTGAGGCGCAGGCAAAGGCTGCTAAGGATGCTGCAGACGCTGCCGATAAGGCTGCTGAGAAGGCTGCTGATGCTGCTGACGCTGCAAACGAGAAGGCTGCAAAGATAGCTAAGGACGCTGCAGACGCTGCTGATAAGACTGCTGAGAAGGCTGCAGACGCTGTTAAGGATGCATTCGAGAAGGCTGACAAGATCGCTAAGGACGCAGCTGACGCTGCTGACGAGGCTGCTAAGAACGCTAAGGAAGCTGCCAAGGATACAGCTGAGAAGCTTGACAAGAAGGTAGAGAAGGCATACGACGCTCTTAAGGAAGCTGAGGATGACCTGAAGAAGGCTAAGAAGGACAAGAAGTCCATCGCTGAGATCAACAGACTTGACAAGATCGTTAAGGATGCAAAGGCTAACGCTATTGCTGTAGAGAGCAAGGCTGGGCAGGATAAGCTTGAGGCTTACAGAGAGGCTGACAGAAAGGCCGCTGCTGCTGCAGTTGTTGCTGCAAACACAACCAAGGATGCTTATGCAGCTGCTAAGGTTGTTGAACTGAATTCTGACGCTGAAAAGCGTAAGGCTGCTACAGCTGCTGCTGAGGCTGCTGTAAGAGCTGCAAATATCGCACATGACGAGATCATAGCTGCTAACTTCGGTGCAAAGAAGGCTGCTACTAATGCTACTCAGGTTGCTATAGATGCTTCCAAGAAGACAGCTGAAGCTTATACAGAATCTGCTGCAAAGGCTGCAAAGGCTGCTGCTGACGCTGCTGACGCTGCTTCATTTGCAAGGAAGCAGGCTAACGACAAGATCGAAGCTGCTAATGCAACACTGAGGAGAACCGTTGAAGCTGCAAACGAGGCTGCTGCTAAGACCAAGCGTGAAGCTCAGGAAGAAGCTAACAGAGCTAAGATTGCTGCTGATAAGAAGGTTCAGGAAGCAGAGGATGCATACAAGGATGCTCTTAAGAAGTACGAAGAAATAACCAAGAAAAAATAAGTTTTAGTTCCTTAATTCATATTGATCTCAAGGACCGGACGGGTTATCCTGTCCGGTCTTTATAAACGGAGAGAACAGATCATGAGTAAGATCAGAAAACTGATTAGTCTATTTTTCAGCGTGAGTTTCGCCCTTACAACCGTATTTCCCCTGAGCGGCTTTACATCCAATACTGCTTTCGGAGCAGTTGTCAGGAATACGAAATTCACTTCCACATCCGAGATGATGCAGAAACTCGGAACCCAGGATCCCGGCACCTGGAATCCCTCATATATTACTGAGGTGGAGAATGCTTACTGGGGCTTTGCACCCGCAAATATGCTGGGTAAGACAGAGATCACTCTGGATATGGCGAAGAATAATTACCGTAATCTGGAGATGCTTCTGGATAACGGCTATACAATGAGCTATGCCACCCTGTCACAGTACTGTGAAGAGTATCTCGGCAAGAAGAATGGTGAGAAGGATGCCTTCTACAACATTATGTCCGGCTGTCTTAATAACCCCTATCTTATTGGCCGCCCGGCAGCCGAGGTTACCGCTACAACCTATAACGGCAGGGACTATTCAAAGGTATTTGATGCAGCCTACTATCAGGCTAAGCATCCCGAGCTCGGAAGCGATCCGAAGGAGCTCTTAAGGTATTTCGTAGAAACGGGTATAGCTAATGGGGAACAGGGAAATGCAGCATTTAACGTGCTTACCTATGCGGCAGGAATAGATAAGGAGGTCCTTGACAGGGAGACCCAGTCGGCGCCCTACAAGGCTTTAGGAGCCGGCAAACCGGCGCCCCTTGGAAAGTACAGCTATTCCTGGGCAAATTACTACGGAAAATATCTGGGACACTATACCGCAGCGGCCCAGACCGGTTCTGCTTCAGTTTCCTCCAAGGGAACGGACGGCATTGAAACCGATATAGATTCAATGATGGCTGACGGCGCCGAGGATGACTCCACGCCCCTTCCGAAGACTGTAGCCAGTGTTTATAAGGAAAACAGCACGAAGAGCGTATATACCAATGAGAACGTGACCAGCGCCCAGGCAAATACCAGGCCCCTCGCGGTCATGATGCCCACCGACAAGGCGGCTCAGCCCTCCTACGGTATCAGCAAGGCAGATATCCTCTATGAAATAATGGAAGAGGGCGGTATCTCCCGTCAGATGGCTATTATTCCCGACTGGACGGGGCTTTCCAGGATAGGAAATCTCAGGAGCTGCAGGCTTTACTATATCTACGCTGCCAAGGAATGGGATCCGATCCTTATCCACTTCGGCGGAGTGGCCTACATGAAGGGCGTCATTGATGCACCTGACATGAATAATATCTCCGGAACCTACGAATACGGCGTAGGCGGAAAGGCTCCGGGTGCCGGATATTTCTTCCGCACAAATGACAGGAGCGCACCCCACAACGCCTATATCTCCGCATCGGGAGTGCAGAAGGCCTGTGTTCAGCAGGGGTATCTCACAAATCTCAGATCCGGTTATTACAACCCGAAGCACTTTACCTTTGCTGAGGGCGTTAACGATCTGCCGGACGGAGAGAGTGCAACGACTATAGACCTATCCGACATCTTCCCCTACAGCAGGAGCTCATTTAATTACAATGCGGCGGAAGGGGTATACTACAAGAATATCCACGGAGGCGCCCAGAAAGACGCTGTGAACGGAAAGCAGCTGTCATTTGCCAATGTGATAATACAGAACACCAAATGGAGCCAGCTGGATAAGAAGGGATATCTGGGATTTACAATGGTGGATTCCACCGAGGACGGATATTACTTCACGAGAGGTAAGTGCATACACATTAACTGGAAGAAGCCCGGTGCTTACAGCCCCACAAAATACTATGATGATGCGGGGCAGGAGATTAAGCTCAATACCGGTAAGACGTATATCGGTGTAGCTCAGAAGGGCCACAAACCGAAATACAGTTAATTACATATTCCCCTTATTATGCTCATCCACCAGAGCCTTCAGGTCAGACAGCGGAACCTGGCTCATAACAGCCTCGGCGTTCCCTGTGTAGGCCCACTGGCTTAAGAGCCACTGCCATTCGGCATCGGTGAAGTTGGTCTTCAGGTTCGAAGAACCGCTGCTGCCAACGCTTTTTCCGGCTCCGGCGGTCACGGTCACAGAGCTCGCTGCATTCGCAGCAGTGGTATCAAGAGTACCGTTGGCCAGGGACTGTCCGATGGCAGTGCCGAAGAAATTGGTTATACCTGCGGCATCGGCGTGCGCAAGCCCGCCGGTGCCGACACTTTCTAAGATTGCCCGGTCTGTCGGGTTATCCATATAGCAGTGTTCAATGATCAGGGTGGGGATTCCCACGGAAGTTCCGTAGCGTACCACTCCGTAATAATCACCCTGGGAACCTGCCTTTGTCCATATTCCCTTATTTACAAATCCGAGGGCTGTGAGCTGGGACAGTATCTGTCCGCCGCATTCCGCACCTACCTTATGATGATTTCCAAACATTGAAACCCACACCGAAGAACCTATTTTGTCGTGGGGGCCGGATGCGTTGAAATGTATGCTTACAAGGAGCTTTGCACCGGCGTTCTTGGCGATGGCTGCTCTCTCCGGAAGAGAGAGGGCTACATCCGATGTACGAGTCATGGCTGCGGATATGCCTGCGGCGTTCAGTTCGGAACACAGCTGGTTTGCCACATCCAGAGTCAGGGACTTCTCCATATAAGGAGGGTAGATGGCGCCGGCACCCTCCGTGCCTGCTCCTCCGTGTCCCGGATCTATCATTACCGTAGCGGCGCTAACATTCACTGCCATCAATAACACACACATAGTTACACTTAATACAAATCTTCTGAAAATCCTCATACTGCTGTAATCCGCTCCTTTATATTTTTAATTAGACACCATTAAATAAAATACAGTAAGAACGGTTTTATTGCAATACTATGTTTTCTTTTATATTGCCGGAAGACGCGGGAAGACACGGGACGGTTCTTTTATCGTCATTTTCTATGTTCATAAAAAATTTTGACCCTGCAACCCCGTCCCCCAGGTCCATCGGATTGTACACGATTTAGAACATATATGGGGTGTACATAACTTGAAACATGCCGATATATTTGTTAGAAATGAATTATAGTACAGCTATGTTCTTTTGACCGAACGGATTCGGGTTTTTTAACGGTAACCTGTTAACAAATCGAAACACAAGGAGGTTGATCATAATGTCAAATACCATCAGCAGCGGAAGCGATATGTCATATCTCTTCGGAGGCACATCTTCCACAAAGGGCGCCACTCTTTATGATTCCCTGAGCGATTATGCATCATTAAAGAACGGAAGCGCGGCAAAGCTCTACAAGGCATATTACGCCAAGGAAGATCCCAATTCCAAAGAAGTAAAGAATTCCATCAGCACAACAGAAAAGAACGGATATAACACGGTGAAGTCCTCGGCGGAGGATCTGTCAGCCGCAGTGGACAAGCTTTCATCCTCAAGCCTCTATGCAAAGGGAAAATATGAAAAGACCGGTTCCGACGGCAAGAAGACCGAGTCGGAATACGATTACGACAAGATCTACAGCGCGGTAAAGGATTTTGCCGACAGCTACAATGCCCTTATAAAGAACGGTTCATCCGAGAATCTCGCTTCATTAAATGAGGTGACAGTAAGGATGCTGAAGAACACAAAGACGAATTCAGCCCTCTTAAGCTCGGTTGGTATCAGTGTGGGTAATGACGGAACCCTTTCGATCGACAGGGATAAGTTTAACCGGGCGGAGATCAGTTCAGTGAAGTCCTTATTCAGCGGATCGGGCTCATTCGCAGATTCTACCGCAAGCAGGGCCAGCGTAATGAAGAATTCCGCAGCCAATAAGCTCAGCACCAGCAAGGTTTATAATGCGGAGGGCACTTCTGAGAAATCCGCTGATGACAGCAGCAATTTCAGCGCCACTGTATAACAGACAGGATATTACGGGGATGCATCCGGCATCCCCTTTTTTCGTTATTTTTTCGATATTACTGTTGACAACGCATTTTTTGTTTCTTATAATATGCGGGTATGACTTGAATTGAAGAGGAGGTGTACAGGATGTCTATCTGCCCGAAGAATAAATCGTCTAAGGGACACAGAGATCAGAGAAGAGCAAATTGGAAAATGGCTTCTTACAATCTCGTTGAGTGCCCGAAGTGCGGCGAGCTTATGTTCCCCCACAGAGTCTGCAAGAACTGCGGGACATATAATAAAAAGGAAATCGTCAAAACAGCTGATTAATGATCAATATGACAAGGCCTGCCCGGGATGATCGGCAGGCCTTTTTCCAAATTTTTCCGGAAATAATCTGTCCGGAATGTAAATGAGTGGGAGAGTAATATGTCTGACATCACAAAAGTAGCTCTTGATGCCATGGGCGGTGACAACGCCCCGGTGGAGATTATAAAGGGAGCGGTTGACGCCGTAAGCTTTAATGACAATATCATCGTTTATGTGGTGGGAAATAAGGAAGCTATAGATACGGAGCTTTCCAGGTACACTTATCCTGCAGACAGGATAGAGAAGGTCTATTCCACGGAGGTGATCGAAACAGCAGAGCCTCCTGTAATGGCTGTCAGAAAGAAAAAGGACTCTTCAATAGTAAGAGGACTCAGTCTCGTTAAGGACGGCACCTGTGACGCCTTTGTTTCTGCGGGAAGCTCGGGAGCCGTGCTGGTTGGCGGACAGCTCCTTATCGGCAGGATAAAGGGCGTAGAGAGACCGCCCCTCGCACCGCTGATCCCCACATCAAACGGAGTATCGCTCCTCGTGGACTGCGGCGCAAATGTGGATGCGAGACCGAATCATCTGGTTCAGTTTGCCCAGATGGGTTCCATATATATGGAGCATGTCATCGGCATAAAAAATCCCAAAGTCGGAATCCTGAATATCGGCGCGGAGGAGGATAAGGGCAACGCCCTGGTAAAGGAGACCTTCCCCATGCTTAAAAATACCCCCGGCATCAATTTCGTCGGAAGTGTCGAAGCCCGTGATGTCATAGACGGAAATGTGGATGTCATAGTCTGTGAAGCCTTTGCGGGAAATGTGTGCTTAAAGATGCTGGAGGGCGTGGCAAAAACCCTGTTAAAAGAAGTGAAGAATGGCATGCTCAGCACATTCACCGGAAAGATCGGCGCAATGCTGGTGGCTCCGGGACTCAGGAAATCATTAAAGAAATTCGACGCCAGCGAGTACGGCGGAGCTCCGCTGCTCGGCCTCAAGGGCCTGGTGGTGAAGACCCACGGAAACTCCAAGGCGAAGGAAATAAATAATTCTATTCTTCAGTGTGTATCCTTTAAGGAGGGACGGATCTCCGAAAGGATCCTCAGCAAACTCGAGAAATAATCTGAGGATTCAGTGTCATTCTGAAGAAACATTGTCATTCTGAGCGAAGCGAAGAATCTTAATAAGTAAATTATAAAGAAAGAAAGGTAATTTTATGGAATTTGAAAAGATTCAGGCGATTATCGCAGACGTATTAAGTGTTGATAAGTCGGAGATCACCCCCGATACCACCTTTGTGGACGACCTCGGAGCAGATTCCCTGGACGTATTCCAGATCATCATGGGTATCGAGGAGGAATTCGATATCACCATTGATACAGAGGATGCGGAGAAGATCGTTACGGTACAGGATGCCGTAAATGCGATCCGCGGTACTCAAGAGTAAGGAAATGCTGGAATTTAAGCCGGAGGAAATAGAAAGCAGGACAGGCTATACCTTTAAGGACAGAACCCTCCTTCGCTCGGCTCTCTCGCACAGATCATATGTCAATGAGCTCCGGATAAACAAATACCCGGATTATGAGAGGCTGGAGTTTTTGGGAGACGCTGTCCTTGAACTGACTGTAAGTGATTTCCTGTATAAGAACCACCCGGAAATGCCGGAAGGGGACTTAAGCAAGCTCCGTTCGGCTCTTGTCTGTGAACCCTCCCTCGCGGAATGTGCGAAGGAACTGAACCTCCCGGACTACATCCTGGTGGGGCACGGAGAAGAGGAGCAGGGAAGCCGCTTTAAGGATTCCATTGTTTCCGATGTATTTGAGGCGCTTATAGGAGCCATATACCTGGACGGCGGATTCGAAGCCGCGAAAGCCCATATCGACAAATATGTGCTGCAGGATATGGATAATAAGCGGCTTTTTTATGATGCAAAGTCCATCCTTCAGGAGAGATGCCAGAAGGAGGGCAATACGCTGGAGTATATCATTGTTGATGAGAGCGGGCCTGATCATAAGAAGACCTATGTCGTGGATGCGCTGGTAAACGGACTAAGGGTCTCCAGGGGAGAGGGCAGCTCCAAGAGAAAAGCCGAACAGCAGGCGGCATACGAATACCTGAGGGGGAAATCAAGGTAAAAGGTTTTGTACTTAAAGAGCATAGAGATACAGGGTTTTAAATCCTTTGCAAATAAAATAGAGTTTAAGTTTAAGGACGGTATCACTGCCATTGTGGGACCTAATGGTTCCGGAAAGAGCAATGTGGCGGATGCGGTCCGCTGGGTTCTCGGAGAACAGAGCGCCAGGGAGCTTCGCGGCTCCTCCATGCAGGATGTCATCTTTTCCGGTACCGAGACCAGGAAGAGCATGGGCTATGCCTATGTGGCGATAACCATGGACAATTCCGACCACGCTCTGACAGTGGACTTTGATGAAGTGACCGTTGCCCGCCGGGTATACAGATCCGGTGAAAGCGAATATCTGATGAACGGCAATGCCTGCAGATTGAAGGATGTGCAGGAGCTTTTTTATGATACGGGCGTGGGCCAGGAAGGCTATTCCATTATCGGACAGGGTCAGATCGACAAGATCCTCTCCGGTAAGAGCGAGGAAAGAAGAGAGCTCTTTGACGAGGCTGCGGGTATCGTTAAGTTTAAGCGGCGTAAGGCTGCTGCGGTGAGGAAGCTTGAGAGCGAGAAAAATAACCTGCTCCGCGTGACCGATCGTTTAGACGAGCTGGAAAAGCAGCTGGATCCCTTACTCACCCAGTCGGAAAAGGCCAAGGTCTATCTGCAGAAAAAGGAAGACTTAAAGGAGCTGGACGCCAATGTATTCCTGCTGGAAACGGACAAGACCGACCGGGAATTAAAGGAGCTTGAGGAAAAGGGCAGCATCGCCCGCACCGACCTTAAGGATATCAGCGAAAAGTATGCGGAGATCCAGGGCGCCTATATGAATATGGGCGAGGAATTAAAGAGCCTGGACGAAGAGATAGATAAGAAGAAGACCGATATCTCGAATTCCACCCTCTTTAAGGGGCAGATCGAGGGAAAGATCAATGTCCTTAAGGAGCAGATCCATTCGCTTAAAGTGAGCGACGAGCACTTCTTACGAAGGATCAACGAAGTAAAGGAAGAGATCGAAAAGAATAAAAAGGAACTGCAGAAACTGAATGTCCGCAAGGCTACCCTTGATGAAAAGGTTTCAAAGATAGACGGCGGCCTGGACGAAGTCCGGGAGAAGATCGATCTCCTGAGCCAGGATACCAACGCTAAAAATGAGGAGCTGGAGCGAAAGAAGTCAGCGCTTATCGACCTCCTTAACGGCAGAAATGACATAAAGGGAAGCATCGCCCGGTACGATACGATGCTGGAGCAGGCGGAGCTTCGGAAGTCCGAGCTTTCCCAGAGCCTTATCCGTTTCCATACCGGTGAAAAGGAGATCAAGGGCGAGATCGACGCGGCCCTTAAGGAATTTGACGAGGCCGAAGAGAGCTTAAAGAAGACTGAAGACAGCATTGCGAAGATAGATGAAGAGGATAAGAAGGTCAGGGAGCAACTGGAAAAGGCGGACAGCGACCATCATTCCCTGGAGATCATCTACCACGAAAAGAAGTCAAAGCTTGAAAGCCTGCACAACATGGCGGAGCGCTATGAGGGCTACGGCTCTGCGGTTAAGCGCGCGATGGAGGAAAAGCGCCGTGAAAAGGGCATAGAGGGTGTTGTGGCGGACCTGATCCACGTGGACAAGAAATACGAGACCGCGATAGAGACCGCCCTCGGCGGAAACCTCCAGAATATAGTTACAAAGGACGAAGCCACTGCAAAGCGGCTTATTGAGATATTAAAGGAAGAGCACGCAGGCCGGGCAACCTTCCTGCCCCTTACTTCCATAGAGTCCAGGACTCTAAGCGACGACACGCTCCTTTCCGAGACCGGAGCTCTCGGCAGCGCCGATACTTTAGTTAAATTCGATAAAAAGTACGAGAAGGTGGCGGGTTCCCTTCTCGGCAATTACCTGGTTGTTGATAACGTTGACAACGCTCTTAAGATCGCTAAAAAATACCACTACAGGATAAGGATGGTGACCCTTTCCGGAGAAGCCCTGAATCCCGGCGGTTCCATTTCCGGCGGTGCCTATAAGAATAACGCCGGCCTTCTTGGCAGAAACCGCGAGATCGAGGCTTTGGAAAAGGATATTAAAGACACCTTAAAGGAAGTCGACAAGTGTCTGGAGCTTATCGAAGATCTCCGTAGAAAGAAGACCGACAACAAGATAAAACGTAACGAGCTTTCCGAAAAGATGAAGGAGCTGGAGCTTCGCTACAATACCGCGTCCCTTAGCTTAAAGCAGCTTAAGGACCGGGAGAAGGAACTCAGCGAGGGAAGCGGCGGCATCCTGAAAGAGAACAAGGCTATTGAAGAGCAGATAGCGGAGATAAAGGAGCTTAAGGAAAAGGTCAATAAGGATCTGGAGGATTCCTTCAGCAAGGAGAAGGAGATTTCCTCCGAGGTGGATGAGCTTAATATTGCCCTGGAAAAGCTGAATGAAAAGACAGAGCAGTACAGAAGCGAGCTTTCGGAAGAGGATAAAAAGTCTGTTTCACTCCGCGGAGAGCAGAATTTCGTTACCGAGGAAGTGAACCGCTTAAGCGCTGCCCTGAGCCGCGGCGAGAGCGAGATCGCCATAAATGAAAAGAGCATGGAGAACAACTTAAGCGAGCGGAATGAGAAGGCGGATGAGATCCGGAAGCTGGAAGAGCAGATCGAGAACTTTGGTTCCGATAACGATTCCCAGAATCAGGAATTACAGCAGCTCTACGACAGGAAGAATGAGATGACCGGAAAGCGGGATGAGATTTTCCGCGAGATCGGGCAGGTCAGCGAAAAGAAGAGCGGAATCGAGCGTGAGCTGGAGAGGCTTAAAGCCCAGAAGGAGAAGTGCGAGAGGGACGAGGAGAGCTTCACCAACTACATGTGGGATGAGTACCAGATGACGAGAAGCGCGGCCCTGGAACTCAGAAATGAGGAGATGACCGATCTTTCGAAGCTCCGCAAGGCTACCTTCGCTGTTAAAAGTGCGATCAGGGAGCTTGGTAATGTTAATGTCAACGCGATCGAGGAGTACAAGACCCTGCTTGACAGGTACACCTTTGAAGACGGTCAGAGGAATGACCTTTTAAAGGCGGAGGAGGATCTCCGGCAGATCATTGCTGAGCTTGATGAGAATATGAGAAATCTCTTCTCCAGGAAGTTTGAAGATATTTCGAAGCAGTATGACATTGTATTCAAGAAGCTTTTTGGCGGCGGCAAGGGTACGCTGGAGCTTATTGATCCGGAGAATATCCTGGAAACGGATATCAGGATCATTGCGCAGCCGCCCGGGAAGAAGCTGCAGAACATGATGCAGCTTTCCGGCGGTGAGAAGGCGTTATCTGCTATTGCTTTGCTTTTTGCGATACAGGCGTTGAAGCCTTCACCCTTCTGTCTTTTGGATGAGATCGAGGCAGCGCTGGATGAAGCCAATGTGGATCGTTTTGCGTCCTATCTCTGCAACCTTACAAAGCACACGCAGTTTATCGTTATTACCCACAGAAGGGGCACGATGATGAAGTCTGACAGGCTGTATGGGATCACGATGCAGGAGAAGGGTGTGTCGACGCAGGTTAACGTGGATCTTGAGGACTATGAATAACGAATACTTGCGAAGCCAGTATTCGTATTTCAACGGGCAAAAATATCGTAGATGTTTTTGCGAGTATGCCTTACGGGACGCAGTTCGGAATGCATATATCCGGTCCGGGACGCTTTCGCTCCGGGACAAGGCGCAGCGGTACTAAGGCTGTAAAAGACACAGCCTAAGTACCGGCGCTTTGTACGGCCCGGCTCCGGATACATACATCCCAAACTGCTGACTGTGATCACCGGGAGTGAATTACAAAGTACACGTTAACGCTTTGTCTTAGTGAGTGTTAATTGTGCATTCTGAACGCAGCGAATGATCTTTAAAAGGAATTTTGAGACTATGGGTTTTTTTCAGAAAATCGCGGATTTCTTTACCGGATATAAGGAAATAGACAGTGAGTTTTACGAGGAGCTGGAAGAACTTCTCGTTATTGGTGATGTGGGGATTTCTGCCACGGAGAAGCTCATTGAGGATCTGAAGGTCAAGGTGAGGGAGCAGAAGATCTCCGAGCCGGAGAAGTGCCGAGAACTCCTGATGGACAGCATGAAGGAGAGCCTGAAGGCTCTGCGCCCGGACGATATGTACGATTTTGAGAATGTCCCTTCTGTTGTTCTGATCGTGGGCGTGAATGGCGTGGGTAAGACCACCACCGTGGGTAAGCTTGCCCATATTTACAAGGATCAGGGCAGGAAGGTTCTGCTTTCTGCGGCGGATACCTTCAGGGCTGCGGCGGCAGAGCAGCTTCAGATCTGGGCTGACAGGGCCGGTGTGGATCTGATCCGCGGCAAAGAGGGCGGAGACCCGGGTGCGGTTGTCTTTGATTCAGTAAAGGCGGCTAAGGCCAGAGGTACCGACATTCTGCTTTGCGATACCGCCGGGCGGCTGCACAACAAGCAGAACCTGATGAACGAATTAAAAAAGATCAATACCATCATCACCTCGGAGTATCCTGAGGCAAAGAAGGAGACCTTTGTGGTGGTTGACGGTACCACAGGGCAGAACGCCCTTATACAGGCGAAGGAATTTATTTCCGTGACTGACGTTACCGGCATTATTCTTACGAAGCTTGACGGAAGCGCCAAGGGAGGAATAGCCCTAAGCATTCAGAGTGAGCTTGGCATATCGGTTAAGTTTGTGGGGACCGGGGAGAAGATAGAAGATCTTAAAAAATTCGATCCGGATGAGTTTATTGATTCGCTTTTTAAGCAGGAGTGATTACGATGTCAGAAAACAAGAATTTTGAGTACCTGACGCTGGAAGCCTTTGAGGAAGCGTCGGAAAAGGTGAAGGATGTTGTAGTGGAGACAAAGCTTATCCACAGCGACTTCTTTTCAAAGCTTTCGGGCAACCAGGTATATCTGAAGCCTGAGAATATGCAGCGTACCGGGGCGTACAAGATCCGGGGCGCGTACTACAGGATATGCAGGCTTTCCAAAGAGGAGAGGGAGAGAGGCGTTATTACCGCATCTGCCGGAAACCATGCCCAGGGCGTGGCCTTTGCGGCACAGTCCTTTGGCTGCAGGGCGGTTATCGTAATGCCCACTACCACCCCTCTTATCAAGGTTAACCGCACCAAGGCTCTGGGCGCGGAGGTAATCCTGCACGGTGATGTTTATGATGACGCCTGCGCAGAGGCATTCCGGATCGCCGATGAAGAGGGTCTGACCTTTGTTCATCCCTTTGATGATCTTGGAGTGGCTACCGGACAGGGTTCCATCGCAATGGAGATCTTTAAGGAGCTTCCCCTGGTGGACTACATCCTGGTTCCCGTTGGCGGAGGCGGTTTAGCCTGCGGCGTTTCCACCCTGGCCAAGCTCATGCACCCCAAGGTGAAGATAATCGGCGTGGAGCCGGAAGGTGCTGCCTGCCTTACCGAGTCCCTGAAGAAGGGAAAGGTGGTTACCTTAAAGAGCGCATCCACAATAGCCGACGGCACTGCCGTTAAGACTCCGGGTAAGGAGATCTTCCCCTATCTGCAGAAGAATATTGATGAGGTTCTGACAGTTCCCGATTCGGATCTCGTTATGGCCTTCCTTGATATGGTGGAGAATCACAAGATAATAGTTGAAAATTCCGGCCTTCTTGCCGTTGCTGCCTTAAAGCAGCTTAAATGCAAGGGTAAGAAGATCGTATCCGTCCTTTCCGGCGGAAATATGGACGTTATCACGATGTCCAGCGTGGTCCAGCAGGGACTGATCTTAAGAGACAGGATATTTACCGTATCCGTTCTGCTTCCCGACAAGCCGGGCGAGCTTGAGAGGGTTGCGGGCACCATTGCGAGAGAGAACGGAAACGTGATCAAGCTTGAGCACAACCAGTTCGTGAATACCAACCGTTCCGCCCAGGTTGAGCTCCGCATCACGCTGGAGGCCTTCGGTACAGAGCACAAGGAGCAGATCCTTTCAGCCCTCGACAAAAACGGCTACCTCCCGAAACAGATCCGCGCAATTCTGTAAAGTCAATCAGGGGATCAATCAGGGGATCCCCTGTCTTCCCCTGCTGCACACTGCTGTCAACAAAATTAGTTGACAGCCTTCTTCTTTTCTGATAAAATGCTCCTCGTTTGGGTTAAAAAGTGAAGGATGTTAGAAGTGAAGCCCTGCTCTTTGATTTCTACGGAAATCTCTTAAAAGGCAGGCAGAAGGAAATATACGAGGCTTCGGTTATGGACGACATGTCCTTATCCGAGATATCCGAAGAATACGGCATCAGCCGTCAGGCGGTTTCCGCGATGCTTATGAGGTGCAGGAATACCCTGAACGGTTATGAAGAGAAGCTCCGTCTCATAGAGCGTTTTCAGGAGACAGAGAAGCTGGCCGGGGAAATAAAGGAAATAGCCTTAAAGAGCGGCGGCAGCGATTCCAAGAGGATAGCTGAGCTTACCGACAGGATAATAGGAGAATTATAATGGCATTCGAAGGCCTTACAGAAAAACTGCAGAACGTATTTAAGGGCCTGAGATCAAAGGGAATGCTGACCGAGGATGACGTCAAGGCTTCCATGAAGGAAGTGAAGATGGCGCTCCTGGAAGCGGATGTCAATTTCAAGGTCGTTAAATCCTTTATCAAAAGCATAGAAGAAAAGGCCATCGGAGAAGAGGTCCTTAAGGGTCTGAATCCGGGCCAGACAGTTATAAAGATAGTCAATGAGGAGATGATCTCCCTTCTCGGCGAAGCAGAGGAACTGAAATTCGCTCCCGGCCAGGGAATAACGGTCATCATGCTCTGCGGTCTGAACGGTGCAGGTAAGACCACCACCGCCGCAAAGCTCGCCCTTAAACTAAAGAAAAAGGGCAAGAAGAGCCTTCTCGTTGCCCTTGACGTATACAGGCCGGCTGCCATCCAGCAGCTCGAAATAAACGGTGAAAAGGCGGAAACAGAGGTCTTTAAGGAAAAGGATGAAAAGGATCCCGTAAAGATCGCCCTTGACGCCATAGAATATGCAAAACAGCATTCCTTTAACGTTGTGATCCTCGATACCGCGGGACGTCTGGAAGTGGATGAAGAGCTGATGGACGAGCTGAAGCGGATAAAGGACAATGTGGAGATCACGGACACAGTGCTGGTGGTTGACGCAGGCACCGGACAGGCTGCGGTGAACGTAGCCCAGGGCTTTAATGACAAGATCGGTATCGACGGTCTCATAATGTCAAAGCTTGACGGTGACGCGAGAGGCGGTGCTGTTCTGTCCATCAGAAATGTGGTTGGCACTCCCGTTTACTACGCAGGCGTGGGCGAAAAGCTGGACAGCCTGGAGGAGTTCTATCCGGACCGCATGGCGTCCAGGATCCTCGGAATGGGAGATGTGCTTTCCCTTATAGAAAAGGCTGCGGACACTGTTGACAGGGAAGCTGCCGAAAAGATGCAGGAGAGCGTTAAAAAGGGTAAGTTCGATTTTGACGATTATCTGAACGCGATGGCCCAGATGAATAAGATGGGCGGCCTCGGATCCGTGCTTTCCATGATGCCGGGTCTCGGCGGAGGAAAAGATCTCTCCGGCATGGTGGACGAAAAGCGCTTAAAGCGGAATGAAGCGATCATCCACTCAATGACCGCCGCGGAAAGGGCGAATCCCAAGCTCCTTAATCCCCAGAGAAAGCACCGCATAGCAAAGGGTGCCGGTGTGGATATCATGTATGTGAACCGCCTGGTGAAGGAGTTCACGGAGATGCAGAAGATGATGAAGCGCATGCCCGGTCTGATGAAGGGCAAACGCGGCTTCGGAGGCCTGGGAGGCCTCGGAAATCTTTCTTCGCTGATGCGCGGTCTCCGTTAAAAAGAATCTTTACAGGATATCATTCAGCAAAACGCTGTTTGAATATACATTTACAACAAAGAAAGGATATAGAAATGTTAAAGATCAGATTAAAGAGAATCGGTAAGAAGAAGGCTCCCTTTTACAGGGTTGTTGTGGCTGATGCCAGGAATTCCGTATCAAATTCAAAGAATGTGGCAGAGATCGGTACCTACGATCCCTTAAAAGAGCCCTCAGAATTCAAGGTTGACGAGGAGCAGGCAAAGAAGTGGCTTGCTAACGGCGCACAGCCCACTGAAACCGTTCAGAGACTCTTCAAAAAAGCCGGAATAATGTAACTCCTGAAAGGAGCAGAATACTTATGAAAGAAGTAGTAGAAGTTATCGCAAGGGCTCTTGTGGATAACCCTGATCAGGTTACCGTTACGGAGACGGAGACTGACCGGGATATCAACATCGAGTTAAAAGTGGCCCAGAGCGATATGGGAAAGGTAATCGGTAAGCAGGGCAGGATCGCGAAGGCCATCCGTTCTGTTGTGAAGGCCGCTTCCTCAAAGGAAACCAAAAAGGTTAATGTGGAGATTACAAACGTCGAGTAAATATGGCAGACAGCAGTAATTTCGAAAAAGAATATCTGAGGGCGGGGGTAATAACCACCACCCACGGAATAAAGGGAGAGGTCAAGGTCTACCCTGAAGTGGATGACCCTGGCCGCTTTTCTTTGTTTAAGGAAGTCTTCTTAAGGAAGGGAGATAAGCTCATCTCTGTTGAGATAGAGAATGTGAAATTCTTTAAGAAGATGGTGATAGTGAAGTTTAAAGGGATAGACGATATAAATGATGTCGTTTCCTACCGTGACTATGAGGTCATGGCGAGAAGAGAGGATATAGCGGAGCTCGGTGAAGATCAGTTCTTCGATGCCGATATAATCGGGCTTTCCGTTGTTGATAAGGAAGGAAAGGCTCTGGGAACGGTGGTTTCCATACTTCACGGCGCCGGCAACGACGTATATGTGATCAGAAATGAAAAGGATAAGGAGATCATGATCCCTGCCGTGAAACAGTTTATCCTGTCCGTCGATATCGAAGGCAGGAGGATGGTCACGGATCCCCTCCCCGGGATGCTTTGATTTTGTCATCCTGAGCGTCAGCGAAGGATCTTTTTAAAACATAAAAACATGCATTTTTCAGTAATAACACTATTCCCCGAAATGATAGAGAACGCCATGGCCCACAGCATCATAGGCAGAGCCGTCGGCGAAGGTCTGATAAGCCTTGACACGGTGTCGCTCAGGGCTTTTTCCCAGAATTCCTACGGTTCTGTTGATGACTACACCTACGGCGGCGGGGCGGGAATGCTGATAAGCTGTGAGCCGGTATGGCTCGCCTATCAGGAGGCTTTAAGCCGCATAGAGCGAAGCTTCGATGAAGAAACGGAGGAATTTTCTTCTGTGCGGGAGGAAAAGAGAACCCGGGTGATCTACACCTCCCCAGGCGGAAAGGTTTTTAATGAGAATATGGCGGAGGAACTCTCAAAGGAGGAGAGCCTGATCATTCTCTGCGGCCACTACGAGGGCATTGACCAGAGGGTTCTGGACCGCATAGTCACCGATGAGATCTCGATAGGAGATTATGTCCTGACCGGAGGAGAGCTGCCGGCTCTTGTAATAATGGATGCAGTTAGCCGCAGGATTCCCGGTGTGCTGAATAACGAGGATTCAGCCGGTACGGAGTCCTTTGAGAACGGGCTGCTGGAGTATCCGCAGTACACGCGGCCTGCCGAGTGGCGGGGCGTAAAGGTGCCGGATATTCTGTTGTCCGGGGATCATCAGGCAGTGGACACCTGGAGGCTTACAGAGGCGAAGAAGCGCACCGGTGAAATGCGGCCGGAATTGCTGGAGAAATGGTATAGCGACAGAGGAATAATGTAAAGGCCGTTCGAAACGAACGGTCTCCAGTTATAATCTGCGTACACATAGTTGCCGTTTTCAGGGAAATTAAGTACAGCTATATCGCTTGTTCCTGCAAGCTCAGGATTACTTGTGGAGATATAATTAGGATTTTTATTATCTTGTTTTAGACGCTTCAGAGCTTTCAGAGTATATGATTTTACATCATCACCAACATACCCCATAGGTGTAATAGTAATATCATCATTTTTCAAATCTTTTATTCTGAGAACAGCACCGGGCAGGTACTTATGTTCTGTTATCGGGTCTCCATTGCCATTGCGATTGGCTTGGACATTCGGTTTATAATCATAACCGCCGTCAGTTGTTCCGATTACAATTTCTTTTACATCCGGATTTATGTCACAGAGGGTTCCGCCCCAGTATTCTTTTCCGGCACCGGTAATTATATCAGCGATCTTCTTCTCGGCTTCCTTCATATCACCGGAAACAGTATAGGTTTTCTTGTATGACCAGCTACAAAATATTGTATCATATGCTTTAAAAAAAGTATTAAAAATCTTAAGATTTTTATTTGACGATATTGAATATTCGATATATCATTGTTTGGTGATTTAAAACCAATATGGATTTTTATGCCACTATATATTGTTGACCGACAATTATCTGTAATTGGGATATGGAATAACACAATGTCATTCTGAGCCCTACCCCACATCGGAGATGTGGGATAAACCCCGGCGAGGGGAAGCGAAGAATCTTATTATTAATATGGAGAGTCTAATGAAGATCAACCTTAGATACAGAAAACTACTGGCAATAGCCCTTACAGCCACCATGGTGCTGACCCCGGTTCATGCCTTCGGTGATGAGCCGGTGGTAGAAGAGACAGCGGAGACGGAAAGTGTTGCCGGACTTTTATCTGAAGAAGCAGAGGAGCTGGAAGAACTTACGCCGGGTGTGGATTATGTAGACAGAGAGGGCGTTTTCCTCTGCGAGAACCGTCAGGAGGCGGAGAGGATCGCAGCGGAGTATGATGCGGAACTGATAAGTTTTGATTACGGCGTTGCCACAGTCCGCTTCAGGGAGAGTACGAAAGCCGCTCTTAACAGCGCAGCTCTTTCAGGCGTGGAAGACCTTATCGAGCCGAACTATACCTACGAGCTTTTTGATACTGAGGATGTTGATTATTCGGAGTATGCTGCTTCCGACAGCGATACAATGGAGGAGACCATTGCAGGAGACGGAGTGGTTTCCGGATCCGATTCCGAAGAGACAGTTGATGATGACGGCGCTTTTCCCTCAGATGAAGGTGAGGAGATCGCGGCAGAGGAGGTTGGTGATGAAGCTTCCGTTGATGAGGAAGTTACTGAGCTTTACGGTGACACCGATTCGGATGCCGGGCTGGATTCAGCATATTTAAGCGACGGAACCCCGGATCCCTTTGCATCATCAAGTGACGAAAAGTATCAGTATTATCACGAGAAGATCCATGATATCAAAGCGCATGAGATCGCAACGGGAAAGAATATCAGGGTTGCGGTCATTGACTCGGGTTGTAATCCTAAGCACGAAGATCTTCAGGGCAAGGTTTCGGTGAATTATATCCCTTCTTTTGCAACAGAAAAGGGAATTGATACCTACGGACACGGAACCCATGTCTGCGGTATTATCGCAGCAATAAAGAATAACGGCAAGGGCGGTTACGGAGTTGCTCCGGATGTTTCCCTGAATTCCATCCAGGTTACCAAGGGAAAGACCCTGCAGCTGAATGATGTTGCGGTGGCTGTAAACATGGCCATTGAGATGGATGTGGACGTTATAAACATGAGTCTTGGCGGCGACAGGTACAATCAGGCTCTGCAGAACGTCATCGATAACGCGTACAAAAAGGGTATAGTCTGTGTGGCTGCTGCCGGCAACAGTAATACAGACAGCCTGAATTATCCGGCTGCCTGCGACCATGTTATCGCAGTCGGAGCTACAAATAAAAATGATGAATTCGCTTCCTACTCAAATTACGGCGAATGGGTAAATATACTGGCACCCGGGGGAGAGGTGACAGCATACAATTCAAAGAAGGGTACCAAGGACTTTATTTATTCCACCTATTACAAGAAGGAACAGGCAACTGCCAGTGAAAATGTATATGGCGGTGTGTCCGGTACTTCCCAGGCGACTCCCATGGTTGCCGGCGTTGCGGCTCTCTGCTACAGCGTAAAGGAAGACTTTAAGAAGAATAAGAACAGCGATACGGTTGACCTTATCACAATGGTTATTACCGCCACCAGCGATGGAAAGGAATATAAGGACACTTTTGACGGAAAGGGTTCCGGTGTGGGACTGGTACAGGCGGATCTCGCAGTACTGATGGCTCAGAATATGTCTGAAAAGAAGTCCCATTCCCTGGTAGATGAAGGCGGTCATTACGGCTCCTTCCTCTCCGGTTACCTGAGCGCGAAGAAGAGCTTTAAGCTGAAGATCGGTGATTCAAACGGGGCGGTAGGAGACAAGAGCCTTACGAAGGCTGCCACCTGGGAGAGCAGCGATACGGGCAAGGTGACCGTTAAAAACGGAAAGGTCAAGGCCACAAAGTCTGCGAAGAGCGGAGACCGGGTTCTGATAACCGTCACCTCAGGAGGGGACACCCTTTACTACATGGTAAAGATCCATGATACGGTAAAGAAGATGGGTGTGCTCCGCGGTAATTACAAGATAAAGACTAGCGAGGAAGTGGCCAAGAGGGCAGGACAGCCCATCTACATTGCCAATCCTTATGCGGCGATCTCGCAGAACAGCACGGATATGGCGGTTTATTACACCACGAAGAAGTCGGAGCTTGCACAGGAGAACAGCGAGGACCGTTCCATTGCAGACAGCAGGTTCGCCTATGACATCTCCATTTCGGGCAAGGACCTGGGAAAACTTACCGTGAATGAAGAGGCTGATAACGGTGATCCGATAAGCATCACTCCGAATCATGCCGGGGATGTTATCAAGGTTAAGTATAAACTGCTTGACGGATCAAAGAAAAAGTTTACACTAAAGATAATAGTGAATTGATAAAGGATTCGTTGGCAGATGGAAAGAGAATTTGAAACAGAGCTGGCGAGAAAGCTGTTTTTCGAGGTTTCCGCCCTTATTGACGTCAGTAAGATCAGGAGACGTTATATTTCCGAGAAGTATATATGGAAGCTCTGGAAGAAGGTTTACAGGGAAAACCGCGGAGTCACGCGGTTTTTCATATTGCCGGGGGACTTGTCATAGACCCGAAGGGGCTACGACACGGCGACGTTCGATTTGCGGGAGCAAATCGAATGTTGGTTTGTCCGGATAAAACTACGTGTAAGGAATGAAAGGAGAGTTTTTCAAATGGAAGCATCAGATAAGGTCAACCGGTTTATACAGAAGGTTTTTGATAGGGCGTCGAAGGACATCAAGACCATTGTCCTCCCTGAGTCAAATGACAAGAGAGTGATCAGGGCAGCTACCTGGGCAATGAGAGACAATATCGCAAAGATCGTCATGGTGGGAGATGAGAAGGAGGTTGCCGAGAAGGCAAAGAAGCTCCGTGTTGATATCTCCGATATCGATTTTGTAAATCCTCTTACAGACCCGAAGTTTGAAGAATATAAGGAAAAGCTCGTGGAGCTCCGTGCCCACAAGGGAATGACTCCCGAAAAGGCTGAGGAGATCCTGAAGGAGAATTACCTGACCTACGGTATCATGATGGTTAAGGCCGGTGATGCGGACGGAATGGTGGCAGGCGCCTGCCATGCTACGGCGGACACCCTCCGTCCCGCGCTGCAGATACTCCGTACCGCTCCCGGAGTGGAGATGGTTTCCGGTTTCTTTGTAATGTGCGTGCCGGACTGCGATATGGGAGAAGAGGGCACCTTCGTCTTCGGTGACTGCGGACTTAACCAGGATCCCACTTCCGAGGAACTGGCGATAATCGCGCGTACCAGCGCCCAGTCCTTCAAGGCTCTCGTGGGGGCACAGCCGAAGGTTGCCATGCTTTCACATTCCACCAAGGGCAGCGCAAAGCACGATCTTGTGGACAAGGTTAGAAATGCAGTAAAGATCGCCCATGAGAAGTATCCCGGACTGATCCTTGACGGAGAGCTGCAGACCGACGCCGCTATCGTTCCCGAGGTTGCAGAGAGCAAGGCTCCGGATTCAGACGTGGCAGGACACGCAAACGTGCTTATCTTCCCGAATCTGGATGCGGGAAATATCGGCTACAAGCTGGTTCAGCGTCTCGGCAAGGCTGACGCCTACGGACCTCTTTTACAGGGACTTTCAAAGCCTGTAAACGACCTGTCCCGCGGCTGCAACACCCACGACGTGGAGGGTGTTATCGCTATAACCGCCGTGCAGGCACAGATAGCAGCAAAATAAAAAGACTTTTAAGTTAATCAGTCAAACAGGGGACGTCCCCTGTTTGACTTTTATATTGAGGAAAAACGCCATTTAGTGTAAAATATAAACACTACTGAGAAAAGGGGGGGTATAAAAATGGAAAACAATAATACCTTAATGGCCAATAAACAGAGCGCTGAACAGGGGAAGGAAGTTTTACAGAGCTTCATTGAGGAAACCAAGGATCCGATGGGTAAAACCACGGAGCTCCTGATGAAACTGCTTGATGACAACAAAGACACTGAATACGGAAAGAAATACGGCTTTGCCGATATTCACAGCATAGAAGATTATCAGAAAAAGGTGCCGGTAGTGGTATATGACGATCTGGCGCCCTATCTCGAGCGTATGATGGATGGAGAGAAGAATATCCTCACCGCATACGAATACAATCATTTCAACGAGACCTCAGGAACTGTGGGCGTACCCAAGGTGGTGCCCATGACCAATGAACAGTCCGAGGTTTTTGCCAAATATAATAACCTCATCAATTACGGAATACTGGGATTAAACCTTGCTCCCTCATGGATGGCGGGCCGGGCTTTCTGTACGTCAAGCGGAAACTGCAGGACGCTGGAGAGCGGTCTTACCGTGGGTGAGGCTTCCGCGAAGATGGCTGATTATATTAAGGGCGGCAAGGATGCCTTTGATGCCATGATAAGGACCATCTTTACTTCTCCGATAGAGGGACTGAATCCCGTTCACGGAGTTGATACGAAGTACGTTCATACCCGTTTTGCCCTTATGGAAAAGGGCCTCAGGGGTATTATCACAGGCTTTTACAGTGTCATAGTTCTTTTCTTAAGATATATCGAGGATAATTACGAGCTTCTGATCCATGATATTGAGACCGGAACCATTTCCGATGAGATCAGCATGCCGGATGAAGTCCGGGAGAGCCTTCTTAAAAAGATCGAGCCCATGCCGGAGCGTGCAGCAGAGCTGAGGGAAGCCTTTAAGGACGGCGCTGGTACGCCCTGGGTAAAGAAGGTGTGGCCGGAATTCACCTATATCGAGGGTGCAGGCGGCGACGGTTTTGAGATATATGACAGGCTGATAAAAGAGCACTTTACCGGCGGCGGAGTTTACAATGTATATTCAGGTATCACTGCATCCGAGGGACTCTGGTCTGTTCCTTCAGGCATAGATGATTTTGACAGCATTCTCGCGCCTTCCGCAGCCTTTGTAGAATTCCTGCCGGTTGAAGCCGGGGATGATTTCTCCAAGTGCGTGACTATGGATAAGCTGGAAGAAGGAAAGGTCTATGAGCTTATCATCACGAACCTCAGCGGTTTCTGGCGCTACCGCATGAGCGATGCCGTGAAGGTTACGGGCTTTGCCAATAAGACTCCGAAGGTACAGTTTATGTACAGGGTTAACCGCACGATCAATCTTGCGGAGGAGAAGACCACAGAGAAGGCTTTGCAGGTTACTGTTGAAGCGGTGGCAAAGGAGATGGGCATAGATCTTGCGGACTTCACCGTTTATCCGAATACGGACGTAACGCCTAACCGCTATGATTTCATGATAGAGCCGATGTACGACGTTACCGAATTCGATATGGATGCTTTGAAGGAGAGCGTATTTAAGCATCTCTGCGAAGCGAATCCGGTTTACCTTGACTGCTATGATGATCACTGGCTGGATAAGCCGGAGGTTTACTTCCTGCAGGCCCAGACATCTCTTCTCTACAGGGATATGATGGTATTCCGGGGAGCCTCCCTGAACCAGCTGAAACCTGTCCGGGTTATTATGAATGAGAGACAGAAGAAGTTCTTCTTAGGTCTCAGACATGATGTTAAGAACACGGCTAAACAGGAGTGATATGAGTAGAAAAGGATATTACAACTGCAAGGTTTATACCTGTGATCCGGATAATCCTGAAGCAGATTGTTTTATAGTTGAAGACGGGCGTTTTTTCCATGTGGGGGAAACGCCCCTTTTTGACAGCTGCAATAAAAAGATCGATCTGAAGGGGAAGTGCGTGATCCCGGGACTGGTGGATTCCCACTGCCACTTCCTGGCGGGAGTTCAGCAGAGCGCGATGAATATGCTGGTCATCGATTCCGCAACGAAGCCAGAGGAGCTGGGGGATGCACTCCTTAACAGCTTAAAGGAAAACCCTGTGCCGCCGGATAAGACCATAGCGGCCGTGGGCATTGACTTGACCCTCGGAGACTTCCGGGCGGAGCATATCGATACTGCTATCCCCGACCGTCCGGTGGGGGTTTTCAGTGCGGACGGACATGCACTGCTTTTGAATTCCAAGGCGATGGAGCTCCTCAATATGGAAAAGGATGAGGAGCACACCGGGCTTGTGGTTGAGCTTTCTGCGATGCTCCCCTGCATGGAATTATTTGAATACCTCAGCATGGATGATGATGAAAGACAGGATATCCTGCGGAAGCTGGTAAGAACCTATAATTCCATGGGTTACACCACCGTATTTGACGCCATGTCTATCGATAATGACAATACGGAACTGCTTTCCACCTTAAAGAGCCTTGACAGGGATTCCCTTCTGAAGCTCAGGATCGTTTTGAGCTTTGGCTATCACGGCAGTGATGTGATGAGTGCGGAGGATGCGCTTCATATCATGAAGCACAACAGGGAGAATTTTACTTCGAAGAATGTTTTCCCCGATACGTTAAAGCTTATTTCTGACGGCACGGTGGAGGAACATTCCGCACTGCTCACCGACCCCTATTCCGATGAACTTGGCGGATACGGGGAAGAGACGGTCAGCGAGGACGATATGCGGAAAATGGCGGACCTGACGGCAAAGGAGGGCTTTTCCGTCCATATCCACGCCATAGGGGATGAAGCGGTGAAGCGATCCCTTGACATACTCACCTCCTTAAAGGATATGAAGGGCACGAGGACAATTGCCCATAACCAGCTTTACGGCGATAAGGATATTGAAAGGATGATCGCAGATAAGGGCATCTTTTTCCAGACCACGCCCCACTGGATGCTGGGGGATGAGCATACCCTTAACTGCCTCGGGGAAAAGCGATTTAACATGCAGTTCCCTATAGGTACCATGGTGAGGAACGGAGTGAAGGTTTCCTTTGGCAGCGACTGCGCCTATGATGATAATTATTCGAATCCTTTCCGCGGGATGTACTATGCCTGTGCCCGCGGCAGCGAAGAGTATTTGGGGAATGAGTGCCTCCCTCCCGCATCAGAAGCCATAAGCAGGATGGACGCTCTTAAGGCCTACACGATAAACGGCGCAGAACAGTTGAATCTCGGCAGCATCACGGGAAGCATTTCCGCCGGCAAATCCGCCGACTTCGTGATCACCGACCGCGACATCATCACCTGTTCCCTTTCCGACCTGAAGGACACAAAAGTCGAATCAGTTTACTTTAAAGGCAAGCTATTATGATAAAAAATCCTGGTATAAAGAAACCGGAATTTCATCTTCTGATCTCCTCCATAATCGCACTTTCTCTTATTTTCGCTCCTATAAGCTTAATGGCAGAGGAATACAGCGAAGAGACCGCAGAAGAACCGGTGGACCATACTGAGTCATATCTGCCGGAGACGGGGGATTTTTCGGAAAATGACGGGAAAAGTGCTGACTGTATTCCAAACGAAGCTGTTGTGGTCACTGATTCCAGGGCGGAGGCTGAAAAAACTGCCGCAGTGTTAAACGGTAGACTGAGGGAGTACAACAATGGCTTGGGAGTGATCGTCTTTGACAGGCCCTTTGAAGATGTTATTAACGAAACGCCGGAGGCTGAGCTTAACAGTCTGGAGGAAAATCCGGATGTGAAAGTGCTGCCCCAGACCCTTTTCTATCTGCAGAAGAGTATTGTTAATACGGATTCGGATGAATATAAAGAGGGTACGTTTAATTCGATAAGCTGGACCTATGAAGCGAGAAAATCTATTTCTGATTTTTCCATGTATAATCATAACCCGGGTTATACAGGAGAAGGTACAAAGGTCTGTGTGATAGATACAGGTATCAGCACGACATGCGAGACAAGTAAAAATGTTACGGTAAGTGCGGATTTTTCCGGTGCCGGGATTGAGGATCATCATGGCCATGGAACTCATGTTGCCGGAATAATAGGAGCTCCTGTCGATGGAAGCGGGATTATTGGAATTGCTCCGGATGCCAAACTATATATAGCAAAGGTTACAGACAGTGAAGGTGCTACTCTATATTCGATATTGTCGGCATTTTACTGGGCGATTGACCAGAATGTTGACATTATAAATATAAGTATGACCGCACCGCTTGATGTTTTTTCAACTGATGAAATAGAATTGTTTGAGGATATTTTTGAAACGTGTTATGAAAAAGGTATTGTTACTGTTACAGCGGCAGGTAATTTTAGTACTGATGAATATTATTTTCCGGGATGCTTTAGTCATGTAATAAGTGTCGGATCATACGGCAGTGAAAATGGTTATTATAACGGAAGTGTTAAACTGACCGATTTAAGCTTTTTTTCCAATTATGGCTCCTGGGTAGATATAGCAGCACCCGGTTATATCATATCCACCGGTATTAATGATTCATATGTATTTTTGGGAGGTACTTCACAGGCAGCGCCCATGGTTGCAGGTGCACTGGCGCTTATCCACGAAACCAATGCTGTAGGTGATACGAATGATCGGGATGAATTCAGGAATATGTATGCATCTTTAAGAAGTGTAAAGGATGATACGGTATTCAGTTATTATGATCAGAGTGAGAATATTACAAAGAGTATAAGGGGAGGGCTGGATCTATCGCGGTTTTCTTTTCCCGGAACGGTCACATACAGTGGGAATGCGGATCTTTCCCCTGATCCGGACGGCGGATATAAGTATTTTTATACCCGAAGTGCCGTAGGGATCGAGAAAGAGAAAGAAAAAGAAGATAATATCGGGGAAATAATGGTGGGTGACGTTTCCGTCAAATTTGAAAAGGAGTTTGTCTATAACGGAAGAAAGCAGCTGCCCCGTATTTCCGTGAGCGTGGACGGAGTATATTACTCCAATATCAAATACAAGTGCAAAAAGAATAAGAATACCGGGGAAGCATATGCGATAATTACGAAGGTGAAGGGGAATAAAGCCCTCACAAAGAAGCTTAAGGGTACGAAGATTCCCTTTAAGATCCTGCCCCTTGATGTTTCTCCCGCCAATAAAGGGATCCGTCTTTCTGCCAAAAGAAAGAAGTCCGGCAGTATCAAAAGCATCAGGGTTTCCGGTGCCGGTATCACAAAACCCATAAAGATGAAGAAGAAGGAATGGCGTATCGCGGGCGATCAGGTGGTGTTCTCCGGCAATTTCACCGGCTCCGTCAGCAGCAACACGATACCGTAAGAATTTTTGGTATTCCTCCGGGAAAATGATATTTGACAAGCTTCATGTGTTCGTGGTATTCTATTGGGGCTTGCGGTGAAGCGAGCCGCATACTAAGGTTTCAAAAAATGTTTTGCATTTACCGATTGTAGCGATCATATGAAGTTAGGAGGTGTCCTATGTACGCTATCATTGCAACAGGTGGAAAGCAGTATAAGGTTGAAGAGGGCGACGTTATCTACGTAGAAAAGCTCGACCTCGAGAAAGACTCAGCTGTTACTTTCGACGATGTTAAGGCTGTTGGCGGTGATTCCCTTGCAGTAGGCGACGATGTTAAGAGCGCATCCGTGACCGGAAAAGTACTTGACCAGGTTAAGGGCAAGAAGATCGTTGTTTACCATTACAAGAGGAAGACCGGCTATCATAAGAAGAACGGCCACAGGCAGCAGTATACCAAGGTACAGATCGACAAGATCAACGCATAATTCTTCATGATAAACGTGGATCTATTCAGAGCAGAGGGAGGCCCGATCACGAGCTTCAGCTGCAGAGGGCATGCCGGAGCGGCGGACAGAGGAAAAGACATAGTCTGCGCAGCGGTATCCATGACGGTCATAAACACCATTAATTCCATAGAAGTCCTGCTTCCGGAGGATGGGAAAAAGATGACCGTAGACAGTAACGATGAGAAGGGCGAGATAAGCTTTGACTTTAGGGAAGCTCCTTCAAAGGAAGCAGCACTTCTCCTCGAATCCATGTACCTCGGATTAAAGACTATTGAAGAAGACTATAAGGGTGAATATATCCATATCACCGAAAGGAGATAGGCAATGTTGAAATTAAACCTTCAGTTCTTCGCCCACAAAAAGGGAGTTGGTTCTACCAAGAACGGACGTGACTCCGAGTCAAAGAGGCTCGGCGCCAAGAGGGCGGACGGACAGTTTGTTTTAGCCGGAAATATCATATACAGACAGCGCGGAACCCATATCCATCCCGGAAAGAACGTAGGCAGGGGCGGAGATGACACTTTGTATGCAAAGGTTGACGGCGTTCTCCGTTTCGAGAGAAAGGGCAGATACTTAAAGCAGGCAAGCGTCTACGAAGTGGAAGCAAA
Source organism: Lachnospiraceae bacterium (assembly GCA_024683935.1). The sequence continues at coordinate 32,693 of JAIKXV010000052.1, forward strand.
GGCTGAATAATTAATATTTCAGGATTATCGGGCTCCGGTTTATTTCCGGAGCTCTTTTTGTAGTAGATCAGGTTTTATATTTTTCAGGAGTTCATGTGGCATTTACAGACAGAACAACAATAATCATCAGATCCGGCAAGGGCGGTGACGGCTGCGTATCCTTCCGCAGGGAAAAGTACGTGGCTAATGGAGGCCCCGACGGAGGCGACGGAGGAAACGGAGGATCCGTTATCTTCGTTACCGACAAGGGAATGAATACCCTGTCGGACTACCGCTATAAGAGGAAATTCAAGGCGGAAAACGGCGAGAACGGCGCCAAGAAAAGGATGCACGGGAAAAACGGAAAGGATCTGATACTGAAGGTTCCTGAGGGCACCGTGGTCCGTGATGCCGCCACAAATAAGGTCATAGTCGATATGTCCGGTGAGAACAGCTCCGTAACAGTATTACGAGGCGGCAGGGGCGGAAACGGAAACCAGCACTATGCCACCAGCACCATGCAGGCCCCGAAATACGCAAAGCCCGGACAGGACGGAGTGGAAGCGGAGGTTATACTGGAGCTGAAGAGCATAGCGGACGTGGGGCTTGTGGGCTTTCCCAATGCAGGTAAATCAACGCTGATCAGAAAGGTCACAAATGCAAAGCCGGAGATCGCGAATTACCCCTTTACCACCCTTCATCCCTTCCTCGGGGTTGTGGACTTCAAGGACGGCGAGGGAGGCTTTGTGCTGGCGGATATTCCGGGACTTATCGAGGGCGCCTCGGAGGGCGTGGGACTCGGACACGAATTCCTCCGCCATATAGAGCGCTGCCACATACTTATTCATATTGTTGACGCAGCAGGCACCGAGGGACGGGATCCGGTGGATGACATCTACGCCATCAATAAGGAGCTCGCTTCCTACAATGTGGATCTTTCCCTGAAGCCCCAGATAATAGCAGCGAATAAGATCGATGCGGTTCAGCCCGGGGAGGGAGAAGAGGATCCCGTGGAGCGGATCAAAAAGGAATTTTCACCCAAGGGCATTGAAGTTTATCCCATCTCCGCAGCTACCGGAGAGGGTGTTCAGCAGCTGATGTATGCGGTAAAAGATCTCCTTAAAAAGCAGGACAGGAATGTTACCGTATTTGAGGCGGAATACGATCCCATGGAGCACATCGCGGAAGAACTGCCCTACACTGTAAGCTACGACGAAAAGGAAAAGTACTACGTGATAGAAGGACCCCGTATCGAAAAGATGCTGGGTTATACGAATCTCGATTCCGAGAAGGGCTTTATGTTCTTCCAGAATTTCATGAGAGATATAGGAGCTCTGGATAAGCTGAAGGAGCTTGGCATTAATGAAGGGGACACCGTAAAGATCTACGGCTTCCAGTTTGATTATTACGAGAATTGATTCCTTATGAAGAAATGCGGGATACTCGGGGGCACCTTTAACCCCATACATACAGGGCATCTGATAATCGCAGAGCAGGCTTTGTCCGAGTTTAAGCTTGATAAGGTTATCCTGATGCCAAGCGGCACTTCGTATCTGAAGAAGGATATGGTTATGCCTTCCCCTGAGGTGCGACTTGAAATGGTCAGGCTGGCGTCAGAGGACAATCCCTGCTTTTCCGTTTCCGATATGGAGATCAGGAGGGGCGGGAATACCTATACCGCTGATACCATTGACGAATTAAGGGCTTTAGAGCCGGATACGGAGCTTTACTTCATTACGGGAGCTGACGCCCTGCATGAAATGAAGAAGTGGGTGGATCCGGAGCGGATCTTTTCCGGCTGCACCGTGATCAGCTGCGTAAGGAATAATGAGAGCCTCCCGGATTTAATGAATGATATTGATTTCTATAAAGAGCGATATAATGCTAAAATAGAAGTGCTTCATACGACGAATATAGATATTTCATCATCGATGATAAGGGATCTTATAAATAAAGGCCGCTCTGTCAGGTATTATGTGCCGGAGCCGGTCAGAAAGTATATTTACGAAAACAGTCTCTATGAATGACAGAAACAGATCCATTAAGAAAAAGATTAAGAAGATATTAGATAATGAAAGGTACCAGCACACTTTGGGAGTTGCCTACACCGCCGCCTCCCTTGCAATGCGCTACCGTCTGGATCCGGAAGACCTGTTCACCGCCGGGCTTCTCCACGACTGTGCGAAGAACATTCCGAATGACGAAAAATATTCCCTCTGCAAAAAATACAAGATAGAATTAAATGAAGTCGAGAAAAAGGCCCCCTACCTGCTGCATTCGAAGCTTGGAGCCTATCTTGCGGAGAAGGATTTCGGTATTAAGGATAAAGAGATCCTGAACGCGATACGCTACCATACCACCGGGCGGCCGGATATGAGTCTCACGGAAAAGATCATTTTCGTTGCGGACTACATTGAGTTAAACAGGAGTGAAGCGCCGAACCTAAAGGAAATAAGGGAGATGGCTTTCACCGACATAGATGAAGCGGTTAAAAAGGTTCTGACCGATACACTGGACTACTTATCAAAGGGTGACCGTCCGGTGGATCCCACTACGAAGGAGACATACGATTTTTATGCAAAGTCTTGATATAGCGAAGGCTGCGGCCGAGGCCCTTGAAAGCAAAAAGGGTGAAGCGGTAAAGATTATTGACATCAGTGAGATTTCGGATTTTGCCGATTTCTTTGTCCTGGCTACCGGGAATAACAGGAATCAGCTGGACGCCATGGAGGAAGCCGTGGGGGAAGCGCTGCATAATGCCGGTGCTGTTCACAGGAATACCGAGGGCAACAGGGACAGTAACTGGATCCTGATGGATTACGGGGATGTGATCGTGCACATCTTCGATAAGGAGAGCCGGGAGTTTTATGATTTGGACAGGATCTGGAAGGATGGGGTTGTGATTTAGATTGGTTTGTAAGCCGGGAGGCCGTTTTGTACGGCCCTAAAACAGACAGGTCACCCTTTGCAACTCATTGAATCATAAAACCCCATTGTGAGGAGTGATGGTGGGGTGTGCGATTGAAAGTGTATGATTGAGGGCGAGGGGTTGAGGTAGTGTTTCTGAGTCTTATTTCACATCGGAGATGTGGGATGCCCCCCGGCGGGGGGAAGCGAAGAATCTTTGTGAGATGTCAGTAGTATATGGTGATGGGGTGAAGGATTACGAGAATAGAAAGAATCATCATATAGTCAGCAGGGTGATGGCGGGGAGTATTGCGGAGGAGATGGAGATCGAGCCCGGTGATGAGCTTCTGTGCGTGAACGGGCAGGAGATCGAGGACATCTTCGACTATCAGTTCCTGACTGAGGACAGCTCTGTCACTGTTTTAATAAAAAAGAAGAACGGTGAAGAGTGGGAGCTGGAGATCGACAAGGACGAGGATGAGGACATCGGTATCGAATTCGAAAAGGGTCTCATGGATGAGTACAGATCCTGCCGGAACAAATGCGTTTTCTGCTTTATCGACCAGATGCCGGAGGGCATGAGGGAAAGCCTCTACTTTAAGGATGATGATTCCAGGCTTTCTTTTTTGCAGGGAAACTATGTGACCCTCACCAATATGTCCGACCACGACATTGACAGGATCATCCGCTACCGCTTAAGTCCGATCAACATCTCTTTTCAGGCCATGAACCCCGCTCTTCGCTGCAAAATGCTTAATAACCGCTTTGCGGGAGAGGCTCTTAAAAAGGTGGACAGGCTCTATGAGGCCGGCATCAGGATGAACGGTCAGATAGTGCTCTGCAAAGGGCTTAATGACGGGGATGAGCTGGAATACTCCATTAAGGCTCTGTCAAAATATATCCCGCATCTCGAGAGTGTTTCGGTGGTCCCGGTGGGGCTTACTAAGTTCCGGGACGGTTTATATCCCCTGCAGGGCTTCGGAAAAGAGGATTCAGCAGAGGTTTTGCGCCTTATCCATTCCTGGCAGGAGAAGCTTTTCAAGGAACATGGGACTCATTTTATCCACGCGGGGGACGAGTTTTATGTGATGGCGGAGGAGGAAGTGCCATCTGCCGACAGCTATGACGGCTACCTCCAGTATGAGAACGGTGTCGGTATGATACGTTCTTTTCTCGATGAGTTTGAGGAATGCCTTGAGGACATGGAGCGTGATCCCGCTGATTTTCCGCCGGCGGATGCGAAGAGGGAGCTTTCTCTCTGCGGCGGGCTTCTGATGAGCGGATATATAGAGAAGTGCCTTGAAAAGCTGCACGTTCTTTATCCCGATATCAGGGTGCACTATTATCCGGTGATCAACCGCTTTTTCGGAGAGAAGATCACGGTAAGCGGCCTTCTTACCGGGCAGGATATAGTGGAGGCGCTTAAGGGTAAGGAGCTTGGCAGCATTCTCTATCTCCCGGAAAATCTTCTCAGGGCAAATACTGATGTGCTTTTGGACGATATGACTTTACAGGATATTTCGGAGCATTTAAGTATTCCGGTTGATATAATAGGAACCGACGGCCGGGATTTTATTAACAAAATACTTGGCATTAATTGAAGAGCAGAAATGTGACTTTTGGCGTCCGAATCATAATATCATTCTGAGCGAAGCGAAGAATCTTTTAGAAGGAAAATAATAATGAGCAGACCGATAGTAGCACTGGTAGGAAGACCAAATGTGGGCAAGTCCACCTTATTCAATGTTCTTGCCGGTGAGCGTATTTCAATAGTTAAGGATACACCGGGTATCACGAGAGACCGGATCTATGCCGATGTGAACTGGCTTGACCGGGATTTCACAATAATTGATACCGGGGGAATCGAGCCTGACAGCAGGGACAGCATGCTGTCCGAGATCCGTTCCCAGGCCGAGATCGCGATAGATACGGCCGATGTCATTGTTTTTATTACGGATATCAGGTCGGGGCTTACGGATGCGGATTCCAAGGTGGCGGACATGCTCCGCCGCTCGGGCAAGAATATCGTCCTGGCGGTCAACAAAGTGGACAGCTTTGAAAAGTTCGAGATGGATGTTTATGAATTCTACAATCTCGGAATGGGCGATCCCATCGCTATTTCCGCCGGACAGAAGAAGGGAATAGGTGATCTTCTGGATCAGGTGGTGAGGCTTTTCCCGGACAAGAAGCCCGGAGAGGAAGAGGATGACAGGCCCCGTATCGCCATCGTCGGCAAACCCAATGTTGGCAAGTCTTCCATCATTAATAAGCTTCTCGGGGAAAACAGGGTCATAGTTTCCGATGTCGCGGGCACCACCAGGGACGCCATCGATACCGCCGTTAAGCACAACGGCAGGGAGTACATCTTCATCGATACCGCCGGACTCCGGAGGAAGAACAAGGTGAAGGAGGATCTCGAGCACTTTATGATACTCCGCACGGTCAGCGCCGTTGAGAGGGCTGACGTGGTGGTGATCGTGATAGATGCGGAGGAGGGCGTTACCGAGCAGGACGCCAAGATCGCCGGCATAGCCCACGACCGCGGCAAGGGCTGCATTATAGCCGTTAACAAGTGGGATGCCATTGAAAAGGACAATAAGACCGTTCAGGAGCATACGAAAAAGATCAGAAGCGTGCTTTCCTTTATGCCCTATGCGGAGATTATTTTCATATCCGCCCTTACGGGTCAGAGGCTGCACAAATTATATGATATAATTGACAAGGTTATCGAGAGCGCCACGCTCCGCATACAGACCGGCGTGCTGAATGAGATCATGACTGAGGCAGTTACGCTGCAGCAGCCGCCTTCGGACAAGGGAAGGAGACTGAAGCTTTTCTACATGACGGAGGTGTCGGTCGGCCCCCCTACCTTTGTTATCTTTGTTAATGACAGGGAGCTCATGCATTTTTCATATACGAGGTATATCGAGAACCAGATCAGGAATGCTTTCGGATTTACTGGAACGCCATTAAGGTTTATAATAAAGGAACGGGGAGATAAATAAAAACCATAAAGGAGAGGTATCAGATAAATGATAGCCAGGATAGTAAGTCTTATCATCGGATATTTTTTGGGAACCATACAGTCCGGATATCTTTTGGGAGTGAAACAGGGATTGGACATCAGATCCGTGGGCTCCGGCAATGCCGGCACTACCAATATGCTCCGTACCTTCGGAGTTAAGGCGGGCGCCCTCACGTTGTTTTTGGATGTGATAAAGACTCTCGCAGCCATGTTCATATCCTGGTTGATCTTCGGCAGGAACAATCCTGACATGACTTTATTGTATGCCACATATGCAGGAGCAGGTTCCATCCTCGGACATGATTTTCCTTTTCACATGGGATTTAAAGGAGGAAAGGGCATCGCGGCAACAGCGGGACTGATAATCGGCTATCAGGATCCTTTCCTGTTTTGCATGGGCTGTCTCGTGTTCTTCGGGCTTTTCCTTACCACCCACTATGTGTCTCTTGGCTCCATAATGGTATGGCTTGCTTTCTTTATCGAGATGGTGCTCCTCGGAGAGAATATTCTTTTCCCGGGAAACAGGTACAGTATTTTAGCACCTACAGTCAGATATGAGCTGTATGTCATGCTTTTCCTGTTAGGCGCTCTGGCCTGGTTCCAGCATCGTGGAAATATCTCGAGACTGATCCAGGGAAAGGAAAGACGCACCTACTTCAGCAAGGAGAAGAACCAGGCTGAGGCGGAGAGGTTTAAACAGTTAAACAGTTAATGCTTAACGGGATGTGCCGCCATTTAAAATCGGCTTCGCCGATGGGGCGGCACAAAGAGGAGGCACGCGCATATAAATTTGCTTCGCAAAGCGCGTGCGTAGGTCAAGCATCGAAGATGCATGACAAGGGCTATTAGCTCAGCTGGGAGAGCGCCAGGTTCGCAATCTGGAGGTCAGGGGTTCGATCCCCCTATGGTCCATTAGTATTGATTTATATCACTGATTTTCGCGCACAGCGCTGAAGATCGCTTCGCAGAGCTCGGGTTTATTCATCGTATAGACATGGATGCCGCTGACACCGTTTGACGCAAGGTCCAGCGCCTGGTTTATACAGAAATCCAGCCCTGCTTTTTTCATGTCTTCGGGCTTGTCCCCGTAATTCGCGCAGATATCCGCAAGCTTCTTCGGCACGCTGGTGCCGGACAGCGTGATGGTGCGGCCGAGCTGATTGCTGTCGGTTATGGGCATGAGGCCCGCATGTATCGGTATCGTGATGTCGTTCTTTTCCGTATATTCCAGGAACCTGTAGAAAAAGCTGTTATCAAAGAAGAGCTGGGTGATAAGGAGGTCGCAGCCCTCGTCCTGCTTCTTCTTCAGGTAGAAGATGTCGGTGGGCTTGTCCGGAGCCTCGGGATGCTTCTCGGGATAGCAGGCACCGGCGATAAAGAGCTTATCCTTATCCCTTCCGCTTTCGCGCATGTATTTCATCATGTCGGTGGCGTGCTCGAATTCCCGGGAATTATAGGTTTCATCGCTCATATCCTTCGGACGGTCTCCGCGGAGAGCCAGGACATTCCGTATGCCCTTTTCCTCGAATTTCTGAAGGCCTTCTTCCAGCTCGGCTTTTCCGAATCCCACGCTGGTGATGTGGGCGAGAGCCTCGGTGTCGGTCTTATTCTGTATATAGTCCACTATTTCCAGCTGCTTTCCGGAATTGGAGCCGCCGGCGCCGTAGGTTACGCTTATAAAGGCCGGGGCGAAGGATGCGATCCTGTCCACCACCTCATAGACCTTCGGGAAGCTGTCCTCCTTTTTCGGGGGAAAGATCTCGCAGGATAATACACATTCTCTTGATTCTTCATTTATCTTTATCATTGGTCAGTTTTCTCCTAACTTGAAATACCTTTATGTTTATTGTAAGATAATGATGCAAATGACATTATAACACAAATACTCAGGAGTGTATTATATGGACAGGATTGATAAAAAGGTACTTGTCGTTGATGACATGCCCACAATATTAAAGCAGGGCGTGGACATCATCGGAGAGAGGTATGAAGTGGAGACTGCATCTTCCGCAGCGGAAGCCCTTGAGAAGGTGCATAGCTTTAAACCCGATATTATACTTATGGATATGAATATGCCGGATGAGAACGGAGTAGCCTGCATGGAGGAGATACACGCCATCCAGGAATTCAAGGATATCCCGGTGATACTGACGATAAATGATCTGACCATCATGTCAACGGCCAGGGCCTACGACGCGGGAGCGGCTGATTTCCTTAAGAAGCCCTTTATCACAAGGAATGTTTACAGAAAGATCGATATGCATCTGAAGCTTGCCGAGATCGGCTGGCACTTTGAAATGTAATGAGTGAGAAAATAAGGATCAATAAATATCTGTCTGCTTCGGGCGTCATGTCAAGACGCAGGGCAGACAGTTTTATTATGTCGGGGCGTATCAGCGTTAACGGCAGCCCGGCGGTGCCGGGAATGATGGTGGACGGCTCCGAGGAAATCCGGATCGACGGAAAGCTTTTAGACAGGAACCCGGACAGTGACAGGAAGGTTGTGCTGCTTTACAACAAAAAGAAGGGCACGGTCACCAGCACCGTCAACCAGGGTAAGGAAAAGAACAGCATCACGGACGCCGTTGATTACCCGGTGCGGGTTTACCCCATAGGGCGTTTGGACAAGGATTCGGAGGGGCTGATCCTCCTTACAAATGACGGGAGCCTCGTGAACAGGCTCTTAAAATCCGGTGCCGGAGTCGAGAAGGAATATGAGGTATCCCTCGATAAGGAGATCGAAAGCCGGGATATCAGCAAGATGGAGAAGGGCGGCCTGGAGCTCACTCCCGGCAGGAAGAATAAGCCCTGCAAAATATTCAAGAAGGGACCCTGCAAAGTAAATATCATCCTGACTGAGGGCATTAACCGTGAGATCAGGAGGATAATGGAGTATTACGGATACAGGGTCATGAAGCTTAAAAGGATAAGATTCGGGAAGCTCCTTCTCGGGGATACGAAACCGGGAGAATACCGGGAGCTAAGCCCCAGGGAGATACGCAGTTTACTGTCATGAACATCACAGAATACAAAGCACTGAAGAAAAAAATCGAACACCACATGAACCTCTACTACAATGAGGACGCGCCTGAGATATCGGATTATGAATACGATATGCTGATGCAGGAATTAAAGGCTGCGGAAAAGGAGCACCCCTCCTGGGTAAGCGCCGATTCCCCGACGAAGAAGATCGGAGGAAAGGCGAAGAGGGAGGCCGGCGTAAAGATAGAGCATGATGTCCCCATGCTTTCGATAGAGGATGTTTTTACGAAGGAAGACGTGAAGTCCTGGGTGAAAAAGGTCCATGAGAAGCACCCCGGCTGCGCTTTTTCAGTGGAGACGAAGATAGACGGTCTCAGCATGAGCCTTCGCTATGAAAGGGAGGGGGACGGTCTTTTTCTTAAGGTGGCGGAGACAAGGGGAGACGGCTTCACCGGAGAGGATGTGACCTTAAACGCCCGCGAGATCGATGATGTTTTAGAGACCCTGGATCTCCCCTTTGACTCTCTGGAGCTTAGGGGCGAGGTCTATATGAAAAGCGACGCCTTTGAAAAATATAATGAGGAGCAGGAGAAGGCCGGAAAGCCCCTTGCCGCAAACCCGAGAAACCTGGCGGCGGGGTCACTTCGTCAGCTGGATCCGCTTATCACTAAAAACCGGCGTTTAAGCATGTTTATCTTTAACGTGCAGAAGGGACCCTCGGAGCTTACAAAAAGCCACACAGAGGGCCTTGATCTCCTTAAAAAGGCGGGGGTTCCCGTCGTTGAGCATATCAGATGCGTATCCGGAGACGAGGTCATTGCCGCCATTGACAGGATCGGAGAACTCCGATCGGAATTTGATTTTGATATAGACGGAGCGGTGGTGAAGATAGACGAAACCGCCCTTCGTGATGATTTTCCCGCGGGAAGCAAGTATACCAGCGGCCACATAGCATACAAGTACCCTCCGGAAGAGAGGGTGGTCACAATGGATGAGATCCTGGTGGATATAGGGCGCACCGGAAAGCTTACCTTTACCGGTATCTTCCACGACAGTGAAACCGGCAAGCCTGCAAGGCTCTGCGGCACGAATGTGTCCCGGGCAACCCTTCATAACGAAGACTACATAAGGGACATGAACATCGGTATAGGCGGAAAGTACAAGCTCTTTAAGAGCGGCGAGATCATCCCGAAATTAAACGGCTGTGTGGAAAAGCCGGAGCAGGTCTTCACCCCGCCGAAAAACTGTCCGGTCTGCGGCGAAGCCCTGATAAGGGAAGCGGATACGGCGGATATTCGCTGCGTAAATCCCCTCTGTCCTGCCCAGTCCGTCCGCTCCATTGCCTACTTTGTGTCGAGGGACGCGATGAACATAATGGGTCTCGGAGATACGCTTATAGAAGCCCTGGTAAATGAAGGGTATCTGAAGAGCTATGCGGATATCTACCATCTGAAGGCCAGCCGGGAAGAACTGATAGATAAGGGCATAATCGGTAAGGAAAAGAATACCGACAAGCTTCTTTCCGAGATCGAAAAGTCAAAGGAAAACGATCCTTCAAGGCTCCTTACGGCGCTTGGCATCAGGAATGTGGGAAAGCGCACGGCATCGGACCTTATGAAGGTATTTAAGGATATCAGGGAGTTTAAGGATGCGGAGGTTTCCGACCTTACAAAGGTTCCCGAGGTGGGAGAGACCATCGCCGTAAACATCTACGAATTCTTCCATAACGAAAAGGATCTTCTGATATTTGACGATCTGATGTCAGCGGGGCTTAATCCCCTGATGCCTGAAACGGAGGGCGGAACGAATAAGCTTTCCGGCCTAACGATAGTGGTTACCGGAACCCTGCCCACCCTTGGCAGAAAGGAAGTGGCTGAGCTCATAGAAAAGAACGGGGGAAAGTGCACCGGGTCTGTCAGCAGGAAGACGGATCTCCTGGTGACGGGAGAGGCCGCAGGGTCGAAGCTCACCAAGGCCCAGGAGCTTGGAATAAAGGTCATTGACGAAGCGGAACTCCTTCGAATGATAGGAGAATGATCAGGCGCGCTGGTGTTTTGCGCGTTTCTGCAGCAGTTTTTCATACAACAGGGAGAGGATCATAAGCGTCAGGGAAATAAGGCTTATCATCCCTCCCGTTTTTAATCCCTTCGGGAAAAAGTCGATACGGATCTCATGCTGTCCTTCCGGGAGATCCGTTGATATCCAGAGGCCGTCAAAGAGATCGATATGGGTCTCGCGGCCGTCCACATGCAGAGTCCAGCCCGGTTCATAGGGCACGGTCAGTATCAGGTGTCCGGGGGACTTCATATCTATCCCGCCCTTCAGGCTGTCATCATCTATCTTGATATTCCTGAGTCTTTCCGCCTCATTAACGGATGAAGTAAAGGAATCGAGTACCGACGGATTCAGTTTGAAAAATTCTATGTCCATGTCCTTATCCGAAGGATCCTCGGGGATAAAGGAGATCGTGGTTCCTTCAGCCCTGAAGCCGAGATCCAGGAAATACCTGTATTTATTGAACTGAACCTTGCCGAGGGAGGTACCGTCCGATACGTTTACCTTCACTTCTCCGGAGGTCTTCGTGTGATCATAGGCGTAGAGATGGCAGTTATCGGTGTAGGTTACGGTTAAGGCGGTATCGCCCTTTGAAATGCTTCCGGTGTCCGCAGAGCCGTAGCTCATAAGGGCTGTGCCCGAGATATTAAAGTCATGCATCAGGTTATTCTGCGCTTCCGCGGGTGAAGTGCCGCCGTTCGGGGGATACAGCTCCCCGTCTATTATCTTTTCCGCATCATGGGAGGGGATGAAGAGCTTTCTCTCCGTCTGGTCATTGCAGCGTATCACATAGCCGTTAGGCAGATGATCCTTATATTCATAAAGGGCTGCACCGCCGGCAAACTTGTAGGCTGATGCAATGTCTTCGGAATTGCAGATCTTTCCCTCGGGGACAAAGATATACTTCTGCCCGGAAAGCAGGCTGGTCACCGCAGTGGTGCCGTCCGCAAGGTAGAAGACACGGCTGTTCATGATGCCGTATTTATTCAGATATTTGATGAGAAGCCCGTTGGTGGTGGATGAGAAGAAGGAGAGCGAAGGATAATCCACCATCATCGAATGGTTTCTGATGCTCCTTCCCACCTCGTCAGCCCGGGCAAGGGGCGAATCATCTTCCCGGTCCTGGGCCTTTTTATCCTCATTTAGTGGGACGAAGCTCTCGTACTTTTTAAAGTAATCGATCCTTTTTACCGAGCGGCCGTTGGTGAAATACATATTAAACAATATTTCGGAGGCAAACAGGATCAGCAGCGCATAGCGGAAAAATGTCTCCTGGCCGTTTCCGGGGAAGTGTATCTTCGCCGGGGCAGAGCGGTAAAAGAGGAAGAGCACCATGATCACAAGGGAGAATACATAGGTCAGTATCTTTGCTATATCATCCATCCGGTCCTTATCCGAGAAAAAGGCGGTGACTATTACCAGTATGTACGAGAGGATTATCGCAGCGTAGAAAAGGTTCTGCTTTTCCTCCCGGATGATCAGAAAGCCCTTATAGGCAATGGTCATAAGGAGAAGGATGTAGAGATAGCCCTGGCGTGCCGGAAGGGAATCCGGGAAATTGAGGCCGTGCCATATAAAGTTCAGCGTGTTCAGGTCAAAGGACAGCAGGAAAAAGAGCACGAGGAAGAGATAGCAGATCTTTTCCTTCAGGCTCTCGTCGGAGTAAAACGCATAGACCATGACGAGGAATACCGTCAGCAGTCCGCAGTAGATATTGGGATAGTGGCCGAGACCGGTCTCCGGCGTAACCCCTATCATGTGGCTCGTGAAGAGCTCCAGGGGGTTCATGTATACCTTTAATTCCGAAGGGAAACGGATATTCGTGAAGGTGGTGAATCTGAGGGCGTAATACTCCGGGAGTATCAGCACCGCGGCGTTTAAGCCGGACAGCAGGGAAAAGACGCAGAATCTTATCATGACCTTCAGATCAAAGCCCTTCACTATGTTAAGTACTATGAAGTATAAAAAGACATAGATGCAGAGCATGATCGACAGGTAGTAATTCGTAAATATGGCGTAGGAGAGCGCAAGGCAGTAGCAGAGTGAGGACTCTTTATTAACTAACTTTTCAAGCCCGAGTATCACGAGGGGCGTGATAAAAAGCACATCCATCCACTCTATATTCCAGCTGTAGGCCGCCATAAACGCGCTCATGGAATAGGCAAAGCCGAAGAAGACCATGGCCGGATCGTGGCGTTTGAAATGGTATGCGAGATAGGAAGACGCGGTAAGTCCCATAAGGGCGGTCTTTATCACTATCGAATAGGTCATGAATTCCAGTATGTTTTCTTCCGGAAACAGGGTGCAGAGGAAATTCAGGGGAGAGGCCAGGTAATAGGCGATGACCGCCAAGAAATTGGCGCCGAGCCCCGCATTCCAGGAGTACCAGAGGGTATCCCCGTTCTTTACCTTCCTGTAAAACTCATAGAAAAAGGGAGTGTACTGCTGGTACATGTCCTTTCTTAAAAAAGTGATATCTCCGAAGGGGTATATGTGGCGGACGGCAAAGTAAAAAAGCATGCCGAACAGAGGCAGGAGAAAGGCTGCCGGGTAAAAGATCATTCTGTAATGTTTTTCATAATAATCCTTTAACATGCTTTCTCAGTCTAAAGTGTCATCGTCATCAAAAAGCTCATAATACTGATACTGCCTGTACTTCATAAGATCCGGGTCATTAATATCAGTATCTGCATCCGTACCGTCGGCCTTCATCACGTGAATGGCGCTGACAACAGGGGTTTTATCGTACTGCTCCTTAAGGAAGGAGCGGTAGCCGGTGATGTCTATGCCTGCGGCTTCCAAAGTCAGATTCCCGAGGAAGGAAGCGCTGACATCGAGATCCTTCTTTTCTTCAATATCGTAGTTCGCCCAGATAAGGAAGGGCACAACGTAGCGCAGCCGGTTTTCCTCTTCCGTGAGATCCGATCCGGTCTTTCCGTTCTGCTTCAGCAGAGCTTCCATCACATGGTCGGCGCTCTGGTGGTCTCCGAAAAATACCACCACGGTGGGGTCATTTATGCTGTCAAAGTAGGAGATAAAGTCCCGGAAAGCGGAATCCGTGAGCTTTTCCAAAGAGAGGTAATTCTCTATGGGTTTGGTGCCGTCAAGCCCCTCCACTTCTATATCCGGAGTAAAGTTATCGAATTCCCCGGAGTACTCCGAGTGGTTCTGCATCGTTACGTTAAAGGAGAAGAGGGGAGTATTCGTGCCGTTTTCCTTATACATATCGATGATCTCGTTAAATAAGGACTCGTCACTCACATACTTCCGGATATATACGGGATCCTTTTTTTCAAAGTAGTCAATAAAGCAGGTTTCCTTAAAGCCGAGGAAGGGGTAGGCTTCATTCCTGGCCCAGCCCTTCGGTTTATAGGGATGCATGCCGACGGAACGGTATCCTCTTTTTTCCAAATAGGAGGGCATCGCGTCGGTCGGTCCCTTTACAAACTGCTGAAAGGGTATGGAGCCCTGGGGAAGGAAAGCCATGCTGTTTCCGGTCAGATATTCGAACTCGGTATTCGGAGTATTTCCGCCCTTTACCGATACATGGAGCCGGCCGGAGATCACGTTTTCATCTTCCATAAGGGAGCGGATAAAGGGCATGAAGTCTTCATTGGTGTTGAATTCCGTTACAACGCCCGGGTCTGAAAAGGCTTCGCACATTATGACTATGATGTTCGGAGTGGAGGGATCGGCCGTCGTTCTTTCATTATCGTCCCCGCCGTATTCCTTATAAAGGGCGGAGCGGATGGCGTCCTTATCATAGTCCTCCGGCTTATCCACGCTTAGGAATTTCATATCGTAAATAAAGGCGAAGGCGGTCCCGTCCCTCATAGTCATTGTGGAAGGAGTAAAGAGCTTATTATATACCTTAAGATTCTTTATCGTCTGTTCGCTCTGTACAAAGGGGATATACGCAAAGAGTATAAAGACAAGGCTTCCGGCGGAAAGGGCTGTCCGGAGTTTCTTATCTTCTTTGATCTTAAAGCGGCAGAAAAATATGGATATCCACAGCAAAACGAATACTATGGATGCGATAACGACTCTTTTTTCGGGGGTATAATCGTAATTATCCGCAACAGACGCCGCAGTCCTTAAGGACAGGAAATCCCAAGGAACTATCGTATTTCCCCTGAATCTGTAAACATAGTAGTCCGTAAGTCCGAATAAAAAGGATGAGACGGACACCACGTAGAGGGACAGCCTTAAGGAGCCGGACAGGGCGTAAAAAAACAGCGTCACGGCATAGAAAAACACGAGATTTACAAGGACCAGGACTGCTTTTATTCCCCATTTCTCATGGAAGGGGTTCCGGAGCAGCCACTCCATCGCGTAAAAAATGATGATGGGGCAGAGCAGGTGATAGTATAAGGCGGCACCCTTATGAAGTGCTTTTATCTTCATCGGGAAGATCCTCCAGCGTATAGGGTGTGGCCTGATATACATAGTAATTAAGCCAGTTGGTATATAAGATATTCGCGTGGCTCCGCCAGGAAAGGTTAGGGCGGTTTTCCGGATTGTTGAAGGGGTAATAGTTCTTCGGTATCTCTATCGGGAGACCCTTGCTCTTATCCCTCTTATATTCATTATCCAAAGTGAATCTGTCGTATTCGGGATGGCCCATTACAAAGATCCTGGAGCCGTCCTTTGTCATGCAGAGGAACACTCCGGCCTCCTCGGATTCCGCATTTACAATGAGCTCGTCCACTGCACGGATATCCCTGGAATCCACGGAAGTATGTCTGGAATGGGGTGCGAGGAATATATCGTCAAAGCCGCGAACCAGAGGGATCTTCCTGTTCATTACCTTCTGGGCAAAGACGCCGAAGAGCTTTTTATCCAGCTTCTTTTTCTTCAGGCCGTAGTGATAATAGAGGCCTGCCTGGGCGCCCCAGCAGATATGGAAGGTGCTGGTCACATGGGTTTTCGTCCACTCAAAGATATGCTTCAGCTCTTCCCAGTAGTCCACTTCTTCGAATTCCAAATGCTCTATGGGAGCGCCGGTTATTATCATGCCGTCATAGCGGTGCTGCTTTATCTCGCTGAAGGTGGTATAGAACTGGTTCAGGTGATTGGCGGATGTATTCTTTGATACATGGCTTTCTATCGTTAAAAAGGTGATATCCACCTGCAGCGGTGAATTGGACAGGGAGCGGAGTATCTGCAGCTCGGTATCCTCCTTCAGGGGCATCAGGTTTAATATCACAATCTTAAGAGGACGGATATCCTGGTGCAGTGACCGGTATTCGTCCATTACAAATATATTCTCGTTCTCCAGTATTTCCCTTGCAGGCAGATCCCGCTGTACTTTGATCGGCATATTCTTCTCTCTCCCGCTTTCTTATATACAATGTAATAATGTACCATTTTTTCCGGCCTTTAACAAGTTTTACGTTTGTATTGCTCATTCACTCCCCACAGGGGTATCTTAATGACAAAAGAAATAAAATGGATTACTATGACATCCTGGCCCGGTATGACAAAATGGAATAAACAGAATGATATACTGCAATACTTTGGATGACAGTTATTAAGGAATTACACAATAATGGATATTTTGAATTTCAGTGGGATGTATGATGAATATGACCTGTCGCTTTTCCGGGAGCACAGGATGATCCACCTGAAGGGGATTGGCGGCACCAAACTCTATATCGATGAAGAGGGCGAGAAGGAGATCATAAAAAAGATAAAGGGCAGCGATTCACGGGTACACCTTATCGATATAGGTGACTATCACTATGTGACAAGGCTGTATCTCTATGAAATCAAGGAGCCCTTTGACCTCCTGGTATTCGATAATCATGATGACTGCAAGGAGCCGGAGTTTGAAGGAATAAGGTCCTGCGGTTCCTGGATAAAGGACGCTATGGAGGATATGCCTGAGACCCTTGCTTCGGTAAAGCTTATAAAGGGCGATGAGGATATCAGATATCTGAAGGGGGAATTTGACAGAGAAAGGCCGCTCTATATCTCAGTGGATAAGGACGTGCTTTCGGAAGAACTCTGCCCCACCAACTGGGACCAGGGTGAAATGACGGTGGAAGAGCTTACCCGGCATATAAGGAGTGAGTCGGAGGGAAGGCGGATACTCGGCCTTGATATCTGCGGAGGTCCGGCGCCCGGAACCGCCCTTAATATAGAAGACATTATTAAAAATCAATCCGTGGATATGGCGATAATCGCTTTACTGTGTTAAAATACCCTAATATGCTTAAAGACAGAATAAAGCGGTTCATGGCAGGAAGATACGGACACGATGACCTTTCCCTTGCACTTCTGATAGTCGGGGGAGTGTGTCTCATTTTTGCGGCGCTTTCAAGAAACAGGAATGCGTCTCTTTTCTTTGTGTTCGTTCTGATTCTACTTGTGATCTGGAGCATATTCAGGATGCTTTCCAAAAATATAGAGGGCAGGAGCCGGGAAAACAGGATCTACAAGCAGCTGACCGGCGGCTTTTCCAATAAGTCAAAGCCCTTTAAGGAGAGCATGAAGACCTGGTGGGAAAATGTCCGCAGCATAAAGCTTCCCGAGGGGAAGAAGAATTACGGGGTAAAGGTCTGCCTCTTTAAGTGCCCGGGCTGCGGCGTTGATGTGAAGATCCCCGCCAATAAGGGAAAGATAATGATCACCTGTCCGAAATGCGGCACGGAATTCGAGAGGGTCAGCTGATGAAGAAAAGGGGCGTTGCAAGATTCATAGCCTTTGCCGTTTTTTTGGCATGCGCGGTGTATCTCGGGATCTATGCGTATAATGCAAAGACCAATTCCGACGCTTCCGGCAAGATGGCTGTTACGGCTTCGAAGTTCAGCGGCGGCAGCTCCGGCGGAATGAAGGCCGAGACCCATATAGACGAGGAGACCGGAGAGGAAAAGAAGCTTTTCGTCCTCGGACAGTATGAGAAGCTTTATGAGCAGAATAAAAACCTCTGCGGATGGCTGAAGATCAAGGGAACGAACATTGATTATCCCGTGATGAAGTCCATAAACGGCAACGGGCAGTACTACCTCGACCACAATTTTAACGGTGAAGAGGACAGGAACGGCAGCCTCTTTATGGATGATAACTGCGATATTATAAAGCCCACGGAAAACCTGATAATTTACGGCCACAATATGAAGTCCGGCCAGATGTTCGGGGATCTCGACAAGTATAAGTCGGAGGCTTTTTATAAGGAAAATCCCATCATACAGTTCAATACCATTTACGAGACCGCGAAATACCAGGTGATGATGGCGTTCCAGACCCATGTATATGAAGAGAATGTGATAGCCTTCAAGTACTATCAGTTCATAGATCCGGCATCGGAAAAGGAATTCGAATCCGGCATAAACGATATGAAGGAAATAGCGTTATACGATACCGGCGTGACAGCGAAATACGGAGACCAGCTTCTCATCCTTTCAACCTGCGACTATGACGAGCAGAACGGCAGGTTCGTGGTGGTTTGTAAGAAGCTTGAGGCATAAATGACAAAGGAAGAATTCAGGAAACTAACTGGAGAAGGAATAATTTATTTGGACGGAGCCACGGGTTCCAACCTGCAGAGGCGAGGCATGCCGGGCGGAGTGTGCCCGGATCTCTGGATCTCGGAAAATCCCGAGCCCCTTATCGGACTGCAGCTGGAATTCATGCGAGCCGGTTCCAGGATAGTTTATGCACCCACCTTCACCGCAAACAGGATAAAGCTCTCCGAGTTCGGACTGGAGGACCGGCTTTTTGAATTAAATAAAAAGCTGATATCCGAGTCGAAGACTGCGATAGAGAGATATTATAAGGAAAACCCCGGCGCCAGAAAGGTATATGTGGCAGGGGACGTGACGATGACCGGACGGAGCCTGAAGCCCGTCGGGGACATGGACTTTGAAGAACTGATAAGCGTTTACAGTGAGCAGGTAAAGGCCATCTGTCAGGGAGGAGCCGATCTTATCGTTATCGAGACCATGATGAGCCTGCAGGAGACAAGGGCAGCGGTCATCGCATGTAAGGAAACCTGTGACCTTCCGGTGATGGCGACCCTTACCTTTGAAAAGTCGGGAAAGACGCTGTTCGGAACGGATCCCGTAACCGCTCTTATAACCCTGCAGTCCCTCGGTGTATCGGCCTTCGGAATCAACTGTTCCATGGGTCCTTATGAGATGGAGGGCATGATAAAGGAATTAAAGCGCTTCGCCGAAATTCCCATTATCTGTAAGCCAAACGCCGGTCTGCCGGAACTGGACAGCGAAGGAAATACCGTTTACAACCTGAATCCGGAAGAATTCGGTCTCGGCATGGAAAGGATAGCGGCAGCCGGGGCGGATATCCTCGGAGGGTGCTGCGGCACAACGCCGGAGCATATACAATCCCTGGTCTCCCATACAAAGAATATCAAGGCAGGCGAGGCCGACAGGACAAAGAAAGCGTATGTACTTTCAAGCGAGCGGAGCAGCCTCAATTTCGGATTAAATGACCGCTTCTTTATAATAGGAGAGAGGATAAATCCAACAGGGAAAAAGGCCCTTCAGGCGGAGCTCCGGGACGGCGTCTTTGATATGGTGCTGGACTTCGCGGAAGAGCAGGAAGAAAAGGGTGCGAGGATCCTTGACGTCAACATGGGCATGAGCGGCGTTGACGAAAAGGAACTGATGCTGACCGCCATCGAAAAAGTGACGGAAAGCGTAAATCTTCCCCTTTCCATAGATACCAGCCATGTGGATATTATGGAAGCCGCGCTCCGGCGTTATCCTGGAAGAGCTCTTATGAACTCGGTCTCATACGAGTCAAAGAAATGCAGGCCTCTTTTTGAGCTCGCGGCAAAATACGGAGCCATGTGCATACTCCTTCCCCTAAGCGATAAGGGGATACCGGAGAGCCTGGAAGAAAAAATAAATATCATAAATAAGCTGGTGGAAACCGCAAAGTCCTACGGGCTGAAGAATTCTGACTTAGTGGTGGACGGCCTGGTGGGTACCGTCGGAGCCAATAAGAATGCGGCAAAGGAGACACTGGAAACCATACGTTACTGCTGCGAAGAACTGGGCCTTGCCACGGTCTGCGGCTTATCCAATATTTCATTCGGACTGCCGGAAAGAATACTTGTGAATTCCGCTTTCCTGACCATGGCGGTAAATGCCGGCCTGACAATGGCTATCGCGAACCCCAATCAGGAAAGGCTTATAATATCGGCTCTGTCCAGCGACCTGCTTCTCGGAAAAAAGGACGCGGATATAGCATATATAGAATATATGGAGAGCTACGAGGGAGAAGCCGCCCCTCAGCCAAAGGAAAAGACCGGAAAGTCATCCGGGGACAGTGTCCGCATAGAAGGTACGACGGATGCCCTCTTTGAAGCGGTGGTAAAGGGCAAGCGTGCCCAGGTTCCTTCCCTGGTGCACGAGGCTCTGGACAGGGGTGAAAAGCCCGGAGATATCCTGGATAATTCCCTTCTTCCCGCCATCAATGTGGTGGGAGAGCTCTTTGATAAGAAGAAGTACTTCCTGCCGCAGCTCATATCCAGCGGCGAAGCCATGAAGAACGGAGTGGATGTGCTGGAGCCCTATCTCGGTGACCAGAATAAATCCGACTCAGAGGCTGCAAAGGTGATTATCGGCACGGTAAAGGGAGACATTCATGACATCGGAAAGAATCTCGTGGTCCTGATGCTGAAGAATTACGGTTTTGAGGTGACGGATCTCGGGAAGGATGTTTCAAAGGAAGAATTCCTGTCGGCCGCAATGGAAAAGAATGCGGATATCATTGCGATGTCGGCCCTCATGACCACGACAATGACCGAAATGAAGAATGTCATTGATTACACCAGGAAAAACGGATATAAGGGCGAATTCATGGTGGGAGGCGCGGTCATTACCGATGATTACGCTAAGGAGATAGGAGCACGGTATTCGTCCGATGCCGCCGATGCCGTGAAGGTTGCGAAGAGTATTTTGGAAAAGAGATAAACATATGATTCGGAGGACAGACGTTATATGAACGGAGCAGATGCCATTGCCAAATGCCTGGTAAAAGAAGGAGTGGATACCATTTTCGGATATTCCGGAGTGGCAATAGACCCTTTCTGGAACAGCGTTGGAAAGGAAAATATAAAAACGGTTCTCGTGAGAACGGAGCAGAACGCGGGACATGCGGCCAGCGGCTATGCAAGGACTTTGGGAAAGGTCGGCGTCTGTGCGGTGACCAGCGGGCCGGGAGCTACAAACCTCCTTACCGGCATAGCAACAGCCTACGCTGATTCCATACCGCTTGTCTGCATCACGGGACAGGTAAATACCGACCAGATCGGTTCCGATGTATTCCAGGAAGCAGATGTGACAGGGGCTGCGGAATCCTTTGTAAAATTCAGCTATCTTATAAGGGAAGTAAAGGATATTCCCCGCATCATCCACGAGGCTTTCTATGTGGCGTCCACCGGACGGAGAGGCCCCGTGCTGATTGATATCCCGATGGATATACAGTTAAAACGCATACCTGACTTCGACTATCCCGAAGGAGAGCCGAAGATGCGTACCTATAAGCCCACGATAAAGGGCAACGCGGTACAGATAAAGAAGGTTGTAAAGGTACTGGAAAATGCAAAGAAGCCCCTTATCATAGCGGGCGGCGGAGTATTCCTGTCCGGTGCCAAAAAGGAAGTAAGGAAGTTCGTGGAAAAGCACTCCATTCCCGTGGTATCCACAATGATGGGACTCGGAGTACTGCCCTCGGAACACCCACTGTATTACGGCATGGTGGGAAATAACGGAAACGCCCATGCAAACAGGGCAATGAGGGAGTGTGATACGCTTCTCATGGTAGGGGCAAGGGTTGCGGACCGCGCAGTGGCGGCACCCGACATGACCTTTGACGGAAAGATTCTCGTGCATATGGATGTGGATCCTGCGGAGATCGGAAAGAACGTCGGTCCCACGATCCCCATCGTCGGAGATATAAAGCATATATTCCGTGAATTCCTGGAGTCCGACTTCAGCACCACAAAGCATGACACCTGGGTAAACATGCTGGATCTTTACAGGGATTCGATGAAGGAAGAGAGACATTCCGCAAAGGGCTTTGTAAATCCCCAGACCTTTGTAAGGAAGCTGTCCCTCGCCATGAAGGACGAATCCGTGTATGTGGCGGACGTGGGTCAGAACCAGCTCTTTTCCTGCAGGAACATCATACTCCGGGAAAGAGGAAAATTCTTTACCAGCGGCGGCATGGGCACGATGGGCTATTCCGTCCCGGCGGCCATGGGCGTAAAGGCTGCAGAACCCGGCACGGAAGTAGTGGCGGTCTGCGGAGACGGATCCTTCCAGATGAGCATGATGGAGCTCGCCACGATAAACCAGTACAAGTATCCGGTAAAGATAGTGGTCATGAGAAATACCTATCTCGGCCTTGTAAGGGAGCATCAGCATCATAACTATGATGATGAATACAATATGGTATATCTCGGCGAGGAACCTGACCTTCAGAAGATCGCGGAAGCCTACGGCATAGGATATATTAAAGCCGAAAATATGGACGGCATTGACGATAAGATATCGGAATTCCTTTCGGGAAACGACACAAAGATATTCGAGATCAGAATAGATCCCGAGGAAAATGTAAAGGAATAGGTGTGAGCTATGAAAAAGATTTATTCCGTTCAGGTAGAAAACAGATCCGGTGTTCTGTCAAAGGTTGCGGGACTTTTTGCGAGACGCTCCTTTAATATCGATTCCCTGGCAGTGGGAGAAACGGAGAATCCCGACATATCCTGCATGACAATAGTATCCAGCGGGGACGACAGGACTCTGGAGCAGATAGAAAAGCAGCTGAATAAAAAGTTAGACATCATAAAGATCAAGACCTTCGAGGAACAGGAAGCCATTAACCGGGAGCTCATGCTTATCAAGGTAAAGTACAATAAGAGCAACCGGAAGGAGATAATGGAAACCTGCCAGGCAATGAAGGCCGATATCGTGGATATGAGTAAATACCATATCATGATACAGATCTGCGATACCCCCGAGAGAACCGAACACTTTGTAAAGCTCCTCTCCGGTATAAGCATAGTGGAACTGGCCCGTACGGGAACCCTTGCACTCAGTAAATGTGAAATGTGACAAAAATATATTTTTAGTGATATAATACTCGCCATGCAGACAAAAGTATTTCAGTTATTGGTTGATAATACCTCGGGTGTACTGAGCCGGATAGCCGGACTCTTCGCCAGACGGGGTTATAATATTGAAAGCATCACTGCGGGAGTTACGGCGGATCCCAGATTTACCAGGATCACCATTGTGACCGGCGGAGATGACGAGATACTGGAACAGATCGAGAAACAGCTGGAAAAGCTGATCGACGTCCGGGATATCAGGGTTCTGGAGCCGGATAATTCCGTGTACCGTGAGCTCTGCATGATAAAGATCGAGGCAGATGCAAAGATAAGACAGGGCATAATAGCCCTCGCCAACGTATTCCGTGCAAATGTGATCGATGTGGCACCGGATTCCCTTATCTGTGAGATCACCGGAAACCAGTCAAAGATCGACGCCTTCATAGACCTTTTATCCGACTTCAGGATACTGGAGATCGCCCGCACCGGCATAGCCGGACTGCAGCGCGGCACCGAAGGAGTAATCTGGCTGGACGAGAACGACATCTGAACACTTGCGAGTATTTATATACTGAACAAATTCATTGCCAGTTTTTTAAAAGTGAAAGGAGAATAAGAAATGGCACTCAATGACACAAACCCTATTTTTTACGAATCAGACTGTAACCTTTCCGTACTTGACGGAAAGACCATCGCCATTATCGGCTATGGCAGCCAAGGACACGCACATGCACTGAACCTCAAGGATTCAGGATGCAACGTGATAATCGGTCTTTACGAGGGCTCAAAGTCCTGGAAGAAGGCTGAAGAGCAGGGACTTAAGGTCTATACTGCAGATGAGGCAGCCAAGAGGGCTGACATCATCATGATCCTCATCAATGATGAGAAGCAGGCAAAGATGTATAAGGAATCCATCGAGCCGAATCTGGAGGCAGGAAATGTCCTCATGTTCGCTCATGGCTTCAATATCAGATATAAGCTGATCGTTCCTCCCGCTGATGTGGACGTAGTAATGATCGCTCCCAAGGGACCCGGACACACTGTCCGCAGCGAGTACCAGGCTGGAAAGGGTGTTCCCTGTCTTATCGCAGTTGAGCAGGACTACAGTGGAAAGGCCAAGGATATCGGACTTGCTTATGCACTTGGTATCGGCGGCGCAAGGGCCGGCGTTCTCTGGACCACCTTCAAGACAGAGACCGAGACTGACCTCTTCGGTGAGCAGGCTGTCCTCTGCGGCGGTGTCTGCAAGCTGATGCAGACCGGTTTCGAGGTTCTGATCGAGGCTGGATATGATCCCAGGAATGCTTACTTCGAGTGTATCCACGAGATGAAGCTGATCGTTGACCTTATCTATCAGTCAGGATTCAAGGGAATGCGTTATTCCATCTCCAATACCGCTGAATACGGCGATTACACCACAGGACCGAAGATCATCACCGATGAGACCAAGGCTGCAATGAAGAAGGTTCTTGCTGACATTCAGGATGGTACCTTTGCGAAGGACTTCCTTCTCGACATGTCCGATGCCAGCGGAAGAGTACATTTCCAGGCACTTCGCGACAAGGCAGCAGACCACGTATCCGAGCAGTACGGCGAAGAGATACGTAAATTATATAGTTGGTCTGATGAGGATAAGCTTATAAACAACTGACCTTTTCGTTAATCCGTCGTGCATAGTATCTGATCAATTTCGGGACGCTTGCGCTCTGGGACAAAATGCAGCGTGACAGACGAATACTTGCATAGCCAGTATTCGTCTGTCAATGAGCAAAAATATCGTAGATGTTTTTGCGAATACAGTACCGGCGTTTTGTACAGCCCGAAATTTGACCAGACAACTATGCACGACTCATTTAAACAGTACAGTATTTGTTTATGAATGCTCACCTATCGTATTAATTCTAATGTGAATTCCCGGAAGGGAACGAAAAGGCGGTTTGCAGTAATATATGTGCAGTCTGAGGTGAGTTGTGTATGATGAATACCTTGGTTTAGGGCCGTACAAAACGTCAGTACTTAGGCAGCGTCTTTTGTAGTGTTTGATTCGCAAAAACATCGAAGATATTTTTGCTCATTGAAATACGAATACTGGCTTCGCAAGTATTCGTATTTCATATTGTCACGGAGCAAGAGCGTCCCTAAACCAAGGTGTTCGTCGTACACAACGGATTTCAAGACGTCACCTAACGCCTGCAACAGACTATCGGGCAAAATAAACTCTGAAAACAGACAAACTAAACAGGTATTCGACAATGGATAACACTGAAATCAAAAAGGTAGATAACAGAAACAGCAAGATCATACGCACCAGTGTGATCGGGATAGCGGCGAATATATTCCTCGCCTCCTTCAAGGCGCTGGTGGGCTTTTTATCTAAATCCGTTGCGATACAGATGGACGCATTAAATAACCTGTCCGATGCAGCAAGCTCGATAATCACGATAGTAGGCACCTTTTTAGCGGGAAAGGAGCCGGATAAGGCTCATCCCTTCGGTCATGGCAGGGCCGAATACCTGAGCGCCCTTTTGATATCCATGCTCGTAATCTATGCCGGTGCCACGGCTCTGATAGAGTCAATAAAGAAGATAATATACCCGGTAACCCCGGAATATTCATATATAACTTTTATTGTCGTATCGACAGCGGTTGTGGTAAAGATAGTGCTCGGCAGATACGTGAAAAGCGTGGGAATCGCCCTGAATTCCAATTCACTGAAGAATTCCGGCGAGGATGCGCTGATGGACGCCTTTATATCGGCATCTACTCTGGCGGCAGCGCTGATATATGTATTTGCCCATGTATCATTGGAGGCCTGGCTCGGTGCAATAATAGCCGTTCTTATAATAAAGGCCGGTATCGATATGATGAAGGAAACGCTTTCAAAGATATTGGGAGAGAGCGTGGACTCCACTCTGGCCAGGGATATAAAGGCAACGGCCACCTCATTCCCCGAGGTATCCGGAGCTTATGATCTGGTGCTGCATAATTACGGCCCGGATATGTTTACCGGCTCCCTTCATGTAGAGGTGGCAGATACCCTGACAGCCTTTCAGTTAGATAAGCTGATAAGGGATATAACAACAAAAGTTATGAATGAGCATGGGGTTTATCTTACGGGGATAGGAGTGTATTCCCTGAATACGACAAACCCGGATGCCATCAAAATGCGGGAAACCGTAAGCTCCATCGTGCTGTCAAAGCAGTATGTGAGACAGATCCACGGCTTCTATTATGATGATGTGGAAAAAAACATACGTTTTGATGTGGTGATCAGTTTTGACGCGCCGGATCATCATAAGGTATTTGATGAGGTATGCTCTGCGGTAAAGGAAGCATACCCGGAATATAGTATTATGGCCTCAATAGACCGGGATTTCAGCGAAAAATAAGGGTTTTCCGGCTTTATAATTCCAAATCAGTGCATTTCCGACACAAATCCGTGTGTTATTTTTTTCTGCAGAATTTTTTTTGTAAACTATTCCCATTTAATAACAATAGTGATACAATCCCATCTTTGACAGTCTAAACGCGAGGAAAGCCTGTAAATAAGGGAATTTCTCGCGTTTTATTATGGACAAAAGTGTAGCTATAGATAACTATTTTTCGGAGGACTTTCCGGGGTATCAAACCAGCAGTTTATCTCCATCTATGCAGGCTGGGCTGGCGCTTGGCCATTGAATGGAAAGGGCGATCAGCACCCTTATTCCTGATTCGGGCATATTTGTTTTTTTAATATCCCGGATCATCCGTCAAGGCTGCCGCTTCGCGGCACCACGGAGTGGCTGCGGCCTTGACTGATGATCTGGGATATTATTGTATCAGTTATGCCCGAATCAGATATTCTGCGGTCTTTGACCGCTGTGCTTTCATAGATTCCCGTTCTGTACCGGAATCATCATTTTTTCTTTGTCTCCCGGATGGCTTTTTTCATATTCAGATCTGGGATTATTTCATAGTCGGTTCTGAATCCGCTTACGGCATGTAGGTCATCGGTTAGATCCGTGCGTGTATATGCGGGGTTGTATCCCAGCTTTTCCCCGGGACGGTAAAGATTCATGTCACGGAGCGTTTGGATTATCTCTTCAACCGTATACTTTTCATCAAGCTTCTTTTCAAGTATCCGGTATGTAAACAGAGAGATAAAGCATGTGAGGAAATGGGCTTTTATACGGTCCTCTCTCTGCAGGTAAACCGGACGGGCCTTGAATTCCGTTTTCATGATCCGGAAGCATTCCTCAATTTCCCATCTTTTTCTGTTTATCCTGATTATTTCGTCAATACCCATATCCTCAAGATTTGTACATACAGCATAGAATCCATCATATCTTTCTTCTTCCTCTATCAGTGCTGTGTTTAGATACGGTACTTCTATGGTACACACTTCGCCATCTCCGGTCATCGTATCCCTGGATATGAACCGGTGCGGATCGTTCTGGTTTTTGGGACGTTGTTTGTATTTGCCACTGGATATCATATCCTGGGCACGTTCAATCTGTCCCTGGCGGATGCGTCGCTGGTAGTTTTTGTATTTAAGGGAGAACGATACAATAAGATGCTGCTCAAGGGGCTTTGCACCTTTCCTTATCTTGCGTTCGGACAGGTCCTCTTTGATCCAGCGGTCTTTGTAGAACACGGCATCATAATAGATATCCTCATCCAGTTCGTTTATGTTGTATTCCCTGTTATCGCCTGTCAGATGCCACCCGTTAGGGTCAAGGGCGAACTCTTTCAGGTATTCAGGAAGCTGTCTTACTGACTGGGTTGTGATAAAGCTCCGCAGCCTTTCCCCACTTATTGTTTTGTCATTGAACTTCCGATTTGTTTTTGAGGACAGACCTGCATCCGTGCAGACTATTATCTGATCAAGACCGTAATCCCTGAGTATCTTTTTCTCCAAAGGCTTAAGGGTTGGTTGTTCATTCCTGTTTCCGGGATAAATATCAAAAGCAAGCGGTATTCCGTCATGGTCCATGAACAGTCCCATTCCGACAACGGGAAGGGGTTGGTGCTGTTTGCTCTTCCCGTACTTCCTGAGATCATCAGCTTCCTCCAGTTCAAAGTAATAGTTGGTGCAGTCATAATAGAGAATGTCATTTCTGCGCTCTATAACCTTCTGGCTGTTTTTATAAAGCTCCGACTGTATGAAATCATTCTCCTCGGCAAGCACAGACAGGGCACGGTAGACATCATGCAGTTCAAAAGAAGGCCCCTCAATGAATTTCGCCGCCTGTCTGTTTGAAGCAAGCTTGGACGATGGGTAGAGGATCCTGGTGTAAACAAGCTTTGAGAGTATATCGTTAAGGTCATACTCAAAGAGATGCCGGGAACTTATCGTCTTACAGATCTTATCAAGACCAAGACTGTAATAGATCTTCTGCAGGAACAGGTATC
>JAIKXV010000093.1 GCA_024683935.1 Lachnospiraceae bacterium
GCCCAGCAGGCCCAGGCGGCATCCCTTTCCGACCTTGCATCCCGCATGATTGGGCTTTCGGCCGGTTTCTCAGCCGATCAGAAGGCGTATTATACCAACCTTTTAAATGATGTGGAGCTGGAGACGTCAGCTGTTTCAGAAAGCGTAAGCGGGAATAAGAGTATAGTAAAGCTCGCCATTCCCGTGATCAAGAAGGCGCTGATAGGCCTTATCATCGGTATAGTACTGTTTACCGGTTATATCTGCTGCAGCTATATCTTCGGGAAGCTTCTCCGTACACCGTCCGAAATGGAGAGCACCTACCGCTGTTATGTTATTAGCACCGTGAAGGGCAAAAAGGAAGAGAAAAAGGGCTTTCTCTCTTCCTTTGATAATTTCATTGAAAAGAAATATGATGCCTATTTCGGGCTTCTCCCCAGGGAGGAGGCAATGAAGATCGCCTGCGAGGAGATCTCCTTTGCGCTTAAAAAGGGAGATAAGCATAAGCTATTTATTACAGGCACCTGCGGTGACAGTGATGTTGATGAGCTGAAGGATGCCCTGATAAAGGGAATTAAGTCAGGAACAGAAGATAATACAGCTGAAATAAAGGCAGGAGGTTCCGTGATCTCCGACGCCTCCTCGCTTAAGGAAATGCTCGCATCCGATGCGGTTGTTTTTGTGGAAAAAGCAGACTCAAGCCTTCATAAGGATATTTCCAGAGAGATGCTGATATGCCGTAAAAACGGCATGAACATCATCGGTAGCGTGATATTCATGCCGTAATGTATTTCCGGATAAGTGATGATCCACGGCTGATCAGGCCAGAAACTCTTCCAGATCTTTGCCGGTGATGTCCTTCATATCGGCATCCACCATCATGTGGACGAGCTCCTTAAAGCCAACCTTTCTCTTCCAGCCGAGCTCCTTTTCCGCCCGGGAAGGGTCTCCCCACAGGAGCTCAACTTCAGCGGGCCTGAAGTATTTTGGATTCACTTCCACATAGATCCTGCCGGTGTTCTTATCATAGCCCTTTTCGTTGACACCGCTTCCTCTCCATTCCAGGTCGATGCCTACCTCCTTAAAGGCAAGCTCAGCAAATTCCCGGACTGAGTGTGTCTCTCCGGATGCCAGCACATAGTCTCCGGGCTTTTCCTGCTGGAGGATCCGCCACATTCCTTCGACGTAATCTCCGGAAAATCCCCAGTCACGTTTTGCGTTCAGGTTTCCGAGGGGAAGAGTATCCTGTTCCCCGTTCATTATCCTGGCAACCGCCTGGGTTATCTTTCTCGTTACAAAGGTCTCGCCTCTTCTCGGTGATTCGTGGTTAAACAGTATCCCGTTGCAGGCATACAGTCCGTACGCCTCGCGGTAATTAACCGTTATCCAGTATGAGTAGAGCTTTGCGGCACCGTAAGGGCTCTTCGGATAGAAGGGGGTCTTCTCGGACTGGGGAGCAGTCTCCGGTATCCCGCCGAAGAGCTCGGAGGTGGATGCCTGGTAAAAACGGCATTTCACACCGGTCTTCTTTATCGCGTCAAGGATACGCAGGGTACCGACCCCGGTGGTTTCCGCGGTGTATTCGGGAACTTCAAAGGACACACCCACATGGGACTGCGCAGCGAGATTGTAGAT
This sequence comes from Lachnospiraceae bacterium, assembly GCA_024683935.1. Next base: position 1,615 of record JAIKXV010000093.1, read on the forward strand.
CTCGGTGGGCTGTATCTGCTCTATCATACGGTTTAAGTTGCTGGAGTCGGTCATGTCCCCGTGGTGGAGGAAAAATGTTTTGTCCTTCAGCTCTTTGTTGTAGTATAGATGGTCTATCCTTTTTGTGTTTATCGTGGACTGGCGCCGGATTATCCCGTGAACCTCGTAGCCCTTTTCCAGCAGAAGATCCGCAAGGTATGAGCCGTCCTGGCCTGTTATTCCGGTGATGAGTGCAACGTTACGCATAATGATTCAGTACTCCTTTTTATTATTTATCTTTATATTGGGCTGTAAAGAAGCCCGCTACACGGGAAACCTCCATTTCCTTGGAAAATGCCAGGCTCCCGTTTTCGCTTCCTGCGTTTATTCTGTCCCTTTCCCTGTTTGTCGGGGCCAGATAATAATAGCGGAAATTGCCGGATTTCCCTCTGTTCAGCAGCATCCGCAAAAGTCCCATGAATTCACCCAGCATGAGTTTTCCGTCCATACTGAGGAGAAGTATATCTGATCTGAGGATCAGCATTCCGATCTCATTTATATCAAAACGCGATACAAAGACCTGGAAGAAAGGATCCAGATACGGCCTTAGGCTTGAGACATATCCCGAATCGTCGTCGATTATGAGAAAACGCGGCTTTTTATTTTCGAGGAAGACCTGTTTCTTCACCAGCTCTTCCATCATTACATGGAAGTGGACATGTGAATACAGTGTTTTCTCTATGTATATGGAAGGGACCAGGGAGGCGACTATATCAAGAGAATGCTTATCCCCGTATAAATACAGTATCTTCTCGTCTTCTATGCAGAGATCCCTTAAATAAAGCCCTATGGTCTTAAGCTCAATGTAATCCTCGCCGTGAACACAGACAAAGATAAGATTTGACCTGTCCCGGACCTTTCTGAGCTCTGATACGGACAGAGGACACCAGGTCACATAGAAATCCTCTTTTTTGAAATATGGCAGGTACCTGTCTTTTTCATTGGTGATAAGGATGATCTGTCTCATATTCTGTCCTTTCGTAACGACTTCTTATTTTATCCCATTATGGTAATTGATGTAAAGCGTAATAAATGATATAATTACTATCACATTTCCAAACAAAAGTGTCAGGAGGCGGGTATGGAAAATTTTGATCTTGCTAGGCTTGAAGACGCGGTTGACGGTTTAAGGTACGGACTTCGCAGTGTTAAAAATAACGTAAACGAGCTTATCAATAAGGAGGAGGAATTTAAGATGAAAGAAAACAGAAGAGATCCGATCCTGTGGGCGCTTGCCATAATCGGAGTCATTGCTGCCGTTGCAGCTATCGCTTATGCGGTTTATCGTTATTTTACTCCGGATTATCTTGAGGATTATGACGATGATTATGATGACAGGTTTGATGATGACTTTTTTGATGACGAGGAAGAGGAGTCAAAGCCTGAAAAGAAGGAAGACTGAGATTTTTTAATGAAGAAAAACGGGATATATGAGGGAACTGTAACGGAGCTTAAGTTCCCGAATAAAGGAGTCGTCTGCACAGAGGAAGGAAACGTTCTTGTTAAAGGGGTTCTTCCGAAGCAGACGGTTTCTTTTATTCTGACTAAAAAGAAAAACGGAAGATTTGAGGGAAGACTTAAGGAGGTCCTGAAAAGGGCACCGGAGGAAATTGAGAGCCCCTGTCCCCATTTCGGGATCTGCGGGGGCTGCTCTTACCAGAACCTTCCCTATGAAGAGGAGCTGAAGCTTAAAGATTCTCAGGTAAGGACCATACTTGACAGGGCTATAGTCAATGAATATGAATACGAAGGGATCACCGGTTCGCCGGCGGACTCCGGATACAGAAACAAAATGGAGTTTTCCTTCGGGAATGAATTTCTTGACGGACCCCTTACCCTGGGCATGCACAGGGCGGGAAGGTTTAATGACGTAATAACCGTTGATAAATGCAGGATAGTGGACGGGGATTACCGTCTTATCATTTCCGAAACCCTTGGATTCTTTATGGACAGGGGAATTCCCTTTTACAGAAAGCATACGGAAAAGGGTTATTTACGGCATCTGGTGATAAGGAAGGGAAAGAAAACAGGAGAGATACTGCTTCTTATCGAGACCACCACCCAGCTTGATTTTGATATGCGGGAATATGCAGAGCTTCTGCTGTCCCTTGGAAAGAGGAAGGAAAACGGTCTTGAAGGAAACGTTTCCGGAATACTGCATTTAAAAAACGATAATGCGGCAGACAATGTGCAGGGAGATGATATCAGCATCCTTTACGGCAGGGACTATATTTATGATGAGGTGCTGGGATTAAGGTTCCGTATCACGCCTTTTTCCTTTTTCCAGACAAATACCCTGGGGGCGGAGCTTTTATACAGCAAAGCCAGGGAATATGCCCTTTCCGTAAAAGATACAGGTGAAAACCCGGTGATCTTTGACCTGTACAGCGGAACCGGTACCATCGGTCAGGTGATGTCGGGTGCGGCTTCAAAGGTTATCGGTATCGAGATAGTAAGGGAAGCCGTTGGAGCGGCCAGGGAAAATGCGGCACTAAACCATCTTACGAATACCGAATTTATCGCGGGCGATGTCCTGAAAGAGCTTGGAGATATTGAAGAAAAACCGGACATCATCATTCTTGATCCCCCGAGGGACGGATGCGCGCCGAAAGCTCTTTTAAAGATCCTCGATACAGGGGTAAAGAACCTGATATATATTTCCTGCAAGATAACCAGTCTTGAAAGGGACCTGATTCCTCTTCAGGAGGCGGGTTACCGGGTGATAAAGGCCGCCGCGGTTGACATGTTCCCGAATACAAGCGGGGTAGAGACCATCGTTCTTATGACAAAGTCTTAAGATTTCATTTAATTTTGTTTTTATAAAAGCAGCTATGTTATAATGCAGCCTATATGGCTGAACAGGGAACAAATAAAAACATAGCTGAAGGGATCTTGTTTATTGCTGTTCTTTTTATCATTTTTGCAGTCTCTTCAGAAATAGTTAAGCCTGACTACGGTGAGGTTTATAATATAGTCCAGGTTACACAGAAGATGGATTCCTTTGAGGAGGAGATCCCCAATACCATAGATGTCATCTTTGTGGGAAACAGCGAGGTATACAGGACCTTTTCCCCTCTGCAGATATTTAAGGAAACCGGCATTACCTCCTACTGTATGAGTGAAAGTGCCCTGCGTCTCTGTGATGCCCTGGTGCTTATTAAGGCATCCTATAATTCCCAGACACCCTCCGTTATATTCCTGGAAGCGGATTCCATTTTCTCGGATGCCTATTCCCATAAGGACGCATATGCCCTGCCCACAAATCTGATAGAAGATATCTTTCCGATATTCCATTATCATACCCTGTACAAGGCTTTTGTACCGAAATTTGTGGTAGACGACAGCGTGGCTCTCCGGACAGAACATGCTTTGCGGGGATTTGTGGAGACGGACGAAGCAGTCCCCTACACGGGCCCAGAGGATTACATGAGTGTAGGTGACCCGGTGGGAATAAATCAGGAGAGTAAAAAATACCTGAACAGGATAAGGGAGTTCTGCGAAGAAAAAAATGTTCCGCTTGTGCTTGTTGCCGCACCTAACGCCAAAAACTGGACCTATTCCAAAAATGAGGCCCTGACGGAGTATGCGGAAAAATACGGGCTGGATTTTATTGACTTAAATATGCACCTTAAGGATATGGACATCAACTGGCAGACTGACACCATGGACGGCGGGAACCACATGTCGTTTGAGGGATCTAAGAAGACGACCCGGTTTATTGAGGATTATCTTAAGGAGAATTACGATCTTACAGACCACAGAGGGGATCCGCTTTATAAGGGCTGGGAAGATGACAACAGGGAGTATGAGCTGTACCCATGAGTTTTGATCTTTTTATTGAATGCATAAGACTGTGGTGGGATCCGGAGTATTCGACCTGGATGTTCTTTGCCCTGTTCCTGCCGGCGGTCATTCTGATCTACAGCGTGGTAAAAAGAGAGCACAGATATATGGTGCTCCTTATTTCAAGCTGGTTTTTCTTTATTACCATAAGCGGCTGGCTTTTTTTGATCCATCTTTTTGAAACGGTACTCACCTGGAAAACGGGACTTCTTCTCCAGGGGATCTCCGATGATGACAGCTTAAAGAGAAAAGAAAAAGCGGCAAAGAAGAAAAAGCTTCTGTCTTCGGTCGTGGTTTTTCTGATCCTTATCCTCTTCTTACTAAAGTATCTCGATTTTACGGGATCATCCATAATAATGCTTATTAACAGCATAGGTATTCATGCTGCTGAATGGAAAATGCTGAATCTGGCGGTTCCTGTCGGGATATCCTACTTCACACTGGAGGCGATATCCTATATCACGGATATTTACTGGGACAAGATAAGGGCTGAGGAAGCATATACAAAGGTGGCTCTGTACATGGGCTTTTTCCCGACTTTAACGGAGGGTCCCATAACAAGGTTCAGTGATGTGAACGGTACCTTATTCAGCGGCATCCCGGTAAGTTACGAAAATCTCACCTCCGGTTACCAGAGGATACTGCTGGGGCTTTTCAAGAAGCTTATGATAGCGGATCACCTCGCTCCTGCAGTTGACATAATATATAAGCTTGA
>JAIKXV010000127.1 GCA_024683935.1 Lachnospiraceae bacterium
GAAGTCTTGATATAGCTGCCGGCTCAGGAAACAGCGACGGATCAGGTCATGAGAGCAGCGAAGAAGGATCCGGCAGTGACAGCGGCAATAATGAAGAGTCAGAGCCGGCCCGGGGGAATGAAGGCAATACCGGGACTAATGAGGACAGCGGAAACAGCAGTACGAATGATAGCGACAACAGCAATACAAGCAATACAGGAACAGAAACCAATAATGTATCTGATACAAGGGAAGAAACAACTGAGGCCTCCACTGAGCAGGCATCGGAGACAGCTGATAATCCCTCTGAAAATGAAGTCATAGAGGAGCCTACAGAAGAAGCAAGCGAGAGCGCTCCTTCAAAGAATGAAACAAAAGAAGAGAAAAAAGAAAGCAGCTTAAAGCGGCTGACTGACGGCGAGCCCAGAACACTTGAAGATGTACGCTGGAGACTTGACCGCGAAAAGAGTGAGTATGGAAGCCGTTTCCAGGCAGTGCGCGCAGGGGACGTATTCTATTTCGTGCCCAATATCAAGGACTTTGGACTCAAGAGTGAAGTGGATCTCCCTGAGATAAGAGTCTCCATAGTCGATGAGGAAGAGTCCGTCAGCGAAAACTCAGTCAGCGAGGATTCGATCAGCGACAACTCCATCAGCGAAAACAGCGTATCGGAAAACAGCCCTGAATTTGATCAGTTCATGATAGTAGACGGAGTGAAGGTAAGCGTCACCGCGCCAGAAGGCGTCTTCCCCGAGGATGCCACACTCAAGGTGCGCAAAATAGACGATGCCGAATCAAATGCAAAGATAGAGCAGGCAGTAAAGGAAGACATGGGTCTCTCCGATGAAGCCGAAGTAAACGGTGTGAAGCCGGACGGCAGCACATCAGAAAGTGAAGAAGAGGATGAAAACGGGGAAGACGGGAGCAGTGCGCCCTCCGGCGAATCCCTGAAATTCATATCCTTCGACATAACCATACTGGACGTCTCTGGCAATGAGATTCAGCCTAATACTGAAAACGGTGAAGCCACAGTTTCTTTCTCCCAGGCAGATATCATCTCGGACTATATGGCAGCGCCAGGTGAAGAAACGGATGGAAAACTTGAAGGTGAAGAAAGTAACCCTGAAGATGGTAGTGCAAAATCAATAGGTAATGGCGTTTTTGTCATCGGAGATGATGGTGACGAAAGCAAATCAAAGAAAACCATGCGAGTCTATCATTTTGAGGATGGTCTGGATGGCATGGAAAAGATGGAATCCTCATTAGATGATTCTGACAATGCGGTAGCAGTTGAGGCAGAGCATTTCTCAACTTATACCTGGGCAATTGGTACCAATGGAGATTATGACGGGGATACATTTGGAAAATTTAAGATAACTGTCACCGGAGCCAGAGTAGAGATAACAATTACGGATAATAGTGGTAATCCACAAGATAATCCTCTATATACTGAAAATGGTATAGTCAAATTAAATATAATTCCTGATCTTGGTTCAAAGCCCGATATCAATATCAGCATGGCTGAATCAGCTGGCTCGGTGATACGAAATCAGACTTTGTATTTTACCGGAGGAGACAGCGGAGTTGATACAAATATCACTATGGACGGGGTGAAAATACATGCAAATGACAATCCAGCGGTGAAGATAGAAGAATTCAACAGGATAAACCTTATTCTTAAGAATGTCGATATTTATGTTAATACAGATGCTACCGGCATAAAGAAGGATGATGCCAGTTCGAAAGGGAGTATTCATCTACAGGGAGCTTATATTGGTAGTTATTCCAACGTAAATACTCCGATTGAATTAGGAGATGTCAGTACTGGTTTTACTATTTATTCAAACAACTCCGAGAATAATAAGTTGGAAGGCGACGGTCGAGTAATTAGATTAAAAACTGGAGCAGATAACAAACTATACTTTGAAGCTGAAGATGATATATCAGATTCAAAACTAGAAATAAAGGGAGATGGCGGATGTTTATTCGACGCAAACAGTGGCAATATATATTTTAAGAGTGGAAACTATCTCTTGAAAAAAGCCTCAACTGACCTCACTATATTGTCACCGATCGGTGTCAATATAGAGATTGATGGTGGTTCAATAGAAGAAACATGGTTAAACTCCAGAAATGCAAATGTTGAATTTAAAGGTGGAACACATAAAATCAAAAAGGATTTTTTGGATATCGCAGGACAGCAGGGAATAGGACTGAAAGGACACGGCGGTAGCATCAAAATTACAGATGATAATACGATCACTTCTTTCAAGGATAGTTCGGCTGCCGGGGCAACTACATATTATCTTCATACAGTACAGTTACTTGATGAGAATGGAGATGCAGTTGCAAATACTCTGATAGACAGTGTTACTGGAATAGGTACATATGGTGTGAAAGATGTCTATACAGATGCAGACGGAAAGCTCTATCTTTGGTACGAAGAGGACGGGAGCAAAAAGCTTACATCTGTCACCGCAGATGGTACCGAGTATGTGTACCTGAAGCAGACAGATGCTACAATTGATGAAACAGCCGATGCCGGAAAATATGCGGCGAAGGAAAAGACCAGTGTTTTCGGTCCATATATTCCTTTAGAGAAGCTGGAGATGAATGTTTCTACGCTGCTTACTTCAGATAATCCGCTAAAACCATTGCTAACCTTTAATGGAAAGTACACCGGGGATGCGGTGGATTCCAGCGGCATATATCACAGACTGAAGGATATAGAATGGACTATAGAGCCGGATGCTGATCCCAGTCGAATAAAAAACAACAAAAAAGATAATGTTAGTGTTTCCCTTACGGGTGGGGGTACTTACAAGCTTACGGGTAAACTCAATGATACCTTACATACATATCAGAAAGAGTGGGTTTTCTATCTTCCCCAATATGTCCCGGTAAGTAATATAAAGCTGGCAGCTGATGTTATCATGACTGCGGGGACAGCGTATACTTTAGATGGTACAACGGTAGCTGGAACAACTGCTACGGTAGAGCCTGATAATGCGACTTTCAAAAACATTGTCTGGTCAGTTAAAGATCCGGCGGGTAATGCGGTGGCGCTTGATGACGATAATAAGTTTACACCGACTGTTGTAGGTGAATACACTATCACGGCTACCGTAGAGAACGGGAAAACTGAGACTACGCCTTATACGCAGGATTTCAAAGCCCCTTGTAAAAAGCAGATTACAGCGGCTATGATAACCATCTCTCCGGAGGCTTATCAGTATACCGGGTCTGCGATCAAGCCAAATGTGATAGTAAAGGACGATGATACCACGCTAAAGGAGGGGACAGATTACACCCTGACGCTTACGAACAATACCAATAAAGGTGATGCTACTGTAACTGTCACTGGAGCAGGGAACTATACCGGAGAGGTGAATAAGACCTTCACAATAGCAGATCTTCCAACCGGAACCATAACAATAGCTGGCAAGACCTATAACAACTTCCAGACAAAAGACGCCATAGGTGCCTATGTTAAGAGTGATACTGCCGGCGAGATAACGGGCAAGAATGCTGATGGTACAGATCCAGGCAAGAAGTTATTTATAGTTTTAGAAAAATACTATGGATCACAGGCGGATCTGGAAAAGGATTGGCCGGAAGCTGATTGGACAAGTTATGATCCTAATCAAGAAGCTCGTAAACCTAAAACGGTAGAAAAAAAGAAGAATTACGTATATGTCAAAATAGGAAATGCGGGTGGACCATTTTTATACCTTTCCACCCAGTGCATCATCGACGACAGGACGGCGCCTACTAAGGCAGTGATCACTGATGCCACTGTTGCAGGAACGACCGCAACAGTAAGTGTGGAAAGTGATGATGAGCTGAGCGGCATAGGCAGTTACTATGTACTTGCAGTGAAAAAGGGAAGCACGGCTCCGGATGCAGCTAAGATTAAGAGTCAGGGCGTCAAGAGTTCATCTGCCTCTGTGAAGGTTTCGAATCTTTCCACATCACAGCAGTATACCTTCTATGCTATTGCTGAGGACAAGGCCGGGAATGTCAGCGACGTATCAGATGGTGTAGATGGTACACTCGTTAAGGGCGATATCAATGCAACCATCAAGGTCGCCGGAAATACCTACAATCAGATTCAGACTAAGCAGGAGGTTGCAGTGATCACCGATAAGCAGGAGCAGATCTCCTTAGCTGCGACCGGAAACAGCGGCGTTAAGAAGATCGAGTATTTTGTTTCTGATAAGTTCTATTCATCTGGCAGTGCGATTGAGACCGGCGCCAAGAGTGCTACCGGTGGATGGGCAGAGTATGATGACAGTGCCAAGCCCTATATAGAGCGTAATAAGGTTAATTATATTTATATGAGGGTGACCACGAATGCAGGTACTGATGATAAGCCTGATTACGTTTATTTCTCATCCAAGGGAATAATGGAGGATGACAGGGGTGAGGTCAATGCCGTGATCAGTGTCATGGGAAGCACGTATTCTCAGGTTCAGACTACAGAAGCGATCCAGGGATATACTAAGAAGCAGGAAGAATTCACCATTACTGCATCCGGGAAAATAGGCGTTAAGAAGATCGAGTACTATGTCTCTGACAAGTTTTATTCGACATCGAACGATATAGAGACGGGCGCGAAGAGTGCCGGAAGTGGCTGGGTAAAATATGACGGAAAATCCAAGGCCGTTATAGAGAAAAACAAGCTGAACTATATCTATGCAAGAGTGACTACTGACGCGGGAACGGATACAGATCCTGATTATGTGTATGTCTCTTCCAAAGGAATATGGGAGGATGAGGCAGTACCGACGATCTCATCTATTACTGCTTCAATGACGGATACTTCAGCAAAGGTGACAGTTACTGCCAAGGATGCGGAAAGCGGCCTCAACAATTATTATCTGATGGTTAAAAAGCATGGTGAGAAGGCACCGACTGCTGCGGAGATAATGAAGAGCGGGACGAGCAATACCACCGGGATCTTTTCTGTCAGTAAGCTGACAAAGGGCAATACCTATGATTTCTATTCGGTAGTGACTGACAAGGCAGGAAATATAAGTGCGATAAAGAGTATAAGCGCTTTGGCAGGCGAAATGTCAGCAAAGATCAAAGTAGAGGATCTGTCATATGATGTCCTTCAGGGAAGGGAATTAGTAGAGGATAAATATTATAATGAGCCGAAGGAGATAAAGATCACAGCAACGGGCGCGAGCAAGATAGAATATTTCATTACGAATAAATTCTACAGCTCTACCTCGGAGCTTGAGAATGCTGCTGATCCTAAAAAAACCAAAACTTTACTTACAACTCAGAATACGGGTTCGGAGATCGATTCTACGGCAAGTAAGTGGTCTACCTACAATGATGATTCGAGGCCGTATTTGAAGAAAAACTTCCTCAACTATATTTACGCAAAGATAACTGATGCATCAGGAAAAACAATCTATATTTCCTCGCACGGTATCTGGGAGGATGAGCTCAAG